>SHXP01000044.1 GCA_009693225.1 Limnohabitans sp.
CCGATGGGTCGGCCAATGCGTGTCTTCAAACCGAGCCTCAGATATGCCAACCAACTCGACCCGGACTAAGCCTGGGTTAACTGCAGCAACTGCGCCGCCACCGACACGGCGATCACCTCCGGCAATTTGCTGTGGATACCCGCAATGCCAATCGGACTGGTGAAACGGTCAAAATCTGACGACCCGAAACCTCTGGCCTGCAAACGGTGCAGAAAGCTCGCCCATTTGGTGGCGCTGCCGATCAGACCGATATAGATCAGGTCATTTTTCTTACGCTGCCGCTTCAGACAGGCTGCCAGAATATCCAGATCCTCTGCATGACTGAAGCTCATGATCAAAACGGCGCTGCCGCTGACCAGGTCTGCCACTGCCGCCTGCACCGGATCGCTATGTTCGGCCAGCGCATAAGCCGGCAATGCCGCAGGAAACACTTCGTCGCGGCTGTCGATCCAGCGCAACTCGAACGGCAACTCACCCAGCACTTTCACCAGCGCGTGCCCGACATGGCCGCCGCCGAACAAGGCCAGCGGTTTTAAAGAAGGCCGCAATCTTTTCTGTAATTCAGGCTAGTCCGAAGCATTGATGCATTCAAAATTCAGCTCGACCACGCCGCCGCAGCACTGGCCCAGTGCGGGGCCCAAAGGAAACCGCTGAGGCGCAGCCGGCGCCGGCAGCTGCCCGCTCAGCACGCCAAGTGCCAGAGCCTGCGCCTGGTATTCAAGCTGACCGCCACCGATGGTACCCACCAGTTGATTGGCAAACACTGCCATCCAGGCGCCTGCATCACGGGATACAGAACCCTGGGTGTGCACCACACTGACCAGTACCGCCGGTGCAGCGTTCAAGCGCCCTTTCAATTCAGCCAACCGATACAAGAAACACCTCTTCTTCTTGATAATGATAAATTCGTCACCATCGCCAGTATGCAACGCGATCCGGCCGATAAAACACACCGACCTGTCTGCCAGTGCTGGCAACAACAGGACGGTAAGAATAAAACACTAGGAGCGCCATGAAAATTACACGTTTATATGCTCCGGCCGGTTTGCTCATTCTGCTTGAACTGACAGGCTGTGCAGTGGTGTCCCTGAATGAAACGCCTGCACCCGAAAAAAAACCTCAGGCCGAGCGACCCGGCGGCAAGCCACCCATGTCAACTCCTGCGCTGCCGCCCCCTCCTCAACCGGCTGTTGTCCCGCCTGCAGTGACCCCGCCCGCACCGGCGGACAAACCCGTGTCACAAGAACCGGCCCCTGCACCGCAAGCCAAACCTGCACCGGCTCCACCACCCCCGGCTAAGCCTGAACCGGCTCCATCCCAGCCGGCGACACCTGAGCCACCTCCCCCCCCTGCCGCCAAACCGCCGCCGCCTGTGCCGGCACCGCCTGCACCTCCACCACCTGCACCACCACCACCGCCGCCGCCTCCACCACCTCCACCACCCGCACCACCACCGCCTCCACCACCTCCACCACCTCCACCACCTGCACCACCACCGCCTCCACCACCTCCATCGCCTGCACCTCCAGCGCCTGCGCCGGTACCGCCGCCCGCCAAGGACAATGTGCCTGTATTGCAATCCTTTGCTACCGGCCCTAAGGAATACCGCGAGGATGCCGCCCGGCATCTGTACAACCGCTATTCGCAGCGCGTATACAAAGGTAAATTGCCGCCCATGCTCAAGTCAGTCGGCGTCGTGGATGTGGTTGTCGGCCCCCAGGGACAGGTCTTGGACATCATCTGGACACGCGCGCCCCGCAATGCCGATGTCATTCAGGACATTGAGAGTCTGATACTTGCAGCCGCGCCATACCCGGCGCCGGTCAAACTGCGCACGGTGACTTACACCGAGACCTGGCTATGGCATGCCAGCGGCCGTTTCCAGCTGTATACGCTGACGGAGGGTCAAAACTAAACGCGGCATCCCCTTCGGACTTACCGTCTGTGATCAGTCACCACCCCGGTCTGTTGTATCGATCCGGGGCCTTGGATCAGGAACCCCGGTAAGTGGCGTAACTCCAGGGGCTGACCAGCAAGGGCACGTGGTAGTGCTGCGACACATCCGCCACACCGAAATCCAGATTGACTTCGTTCAGAAAGGCCGGTTCTGGCAGGACCACGCCGCGCGACAGGAAATATGCCTTGACTGAAAACACCAGGCGGTAAGTTCCCGGCTGCAATTGCAGGCTGTCAAGCAGTGGCGAATCAGCGCGCCCGTCCGTGTTCAGCACCAGCGACTTGAGCAAACGGCTTTCACGGCCGGTGGTGGCAAACAAGGACACGGCCATGCCGGCGGCCGGGCAGCCGTGCATGGTATCCAACACATGTGTACTCAATCCCATGGCCGAGCTTTCTAAAAAATGCAATACCACTTGACAGGTATATAGTTGATCAGCCCAGTTTAGCGCCTTGCCTTTGCCCACCATGACCCCGCCTCACACTGACACGCGCGCCCCATTCACCCTGGAATGGCTCAACCGGACAGACGATGCCCTTGTATTGCAATGGCTGGACGGCGTGTACGAGCACAGCCTGTGGGTGGCGCAGGCCGCGCTGGCACACCGCCCCTTTCGCAGCCTGGCTCATTTGAAATGGGTGCTGGCCGACAGCGTTGCACAAGCCGGACACGAACAACAGCTCGCTCTGATCAAAGCCCATCCCATGCTGGCGGCCAAGCCGGTCAGCGGTTTGACAACCGAATCTCAAACCGAGCAGCGCCTGGCCGGCCTGTGGCAGGCGACAGCGGCGCAGTCCCGGCAATTGCAAGACCTGAACCGGACTTATCTGCAAAGCTTCGGCTGGCCCTTCATCATTGCCGTGCGCGGACCCCGCGGCCTGGGCCTGACGCCGCAAGCCATCCTGCAAGAACTCGAGCGCCGCCTGGAAGCCTCCCCGTCAGATGAATTTGCAGAATGTCTGCGACAAATACACCGGATTGCAGAAACGCGTTTGAACGACAAATGCGGGACCCGCCCTGAGCCAGGCGGCGAAGTCTGGGACTGGCATCAATGGCTGGCCCGGTTCAGCGACCCGGGATTTGCTGAAAAGGGCGAGTTGAGTGTGAGCTATCTCACCGCCGCACACCAGGCCTGTGCGCAAACGCTGGTGCTTGGCATGCGCGCTTGCGGCTTTGACGAAGTCTTTGTGGACGCCGTCGGCAATGTGGTGGGGCGCTACCACCCGGCGCGCCCGGGTGCGAAGTATGTGTTGACAGGCAGCCACTACGACACCGTTCGCAATGGCGGTAAATACGATGGCCGCCTGGGCATCTTTGTGCCCATGGCCTGTGTGCGCGAACTGGTACGCAAGGGCAAGCGGCTACAGGCGGGCCTGGAAGTGGTTGCTTTTGCCGAGGAGGAGGGCCAACGCTACAAAGCCACCTTTCTGGCCTCGAGTGCGCTCACCGGTGAGTTCCGGCAGGAATGGCTGGACCAGTTGGATGCGGACGGCGTCTCCATGCACGAAGCCATGCGACGGGCAGGCTTGAATCCGGCAGATATTCCCGCCATACAGCGTGACCCCTCGCATTACCTTGGATTTGTCGAGGTCCATATCGAGCAAGGCCCCGTTCTCAACAGCTTGAACCTGCCCTTAGGCATCGTCACTTCTATCAACGGCAGCCTGCGTTACCTGATCGACATCACAGGTACTGCCAGCCATGCCGGCACCAGCCCGATGCACCAGCGCCGGGATGCAGTGGCCGCCTTTGCTGAATGGGCGGTGTATGCAGAGGAACGCGCACGCGCCGATGGCAACTCTGTAGCCACTGTCGGCATGCTCAATGTGCCGCAAGGCTCAATCAACGTGGTGCCCGGCTTATGCCGCTGCAGTCTTGATCTGCGCGCGCCTTTTGATGCGCAGCGCGATGCTATGGCGCAAGACATATTAAAAAAACTGCAAACGGTGTGTGAACAACGCGGCCTTCAATGGCAGATAGAGGAAACCGTAAGGGCGGCGGCCGCGCCCAGCGACCCCGGTTTGCAGCAACGCTGGGAAAAGACTGTCACCGAGATAGGCTTGCCTGTTCATCGCATGCCCAGCGGCGCCGGCCACGACGCCATGAAACTGCACAATATACTGCCTCAGGCTATGCTGTTTGTGCGCGGGGAAAACCAGGGCATCAGCCACAACCCGCTGGAATGCACCACGGCTGATGACTTGCAATTAGCAATTCATGCTTTATTGTTACTTATGCACAGTTTTATTTGTTAATTATGGAAAACCATTAGAAAAATTTGAAATTTCAAAAAGCTGATATTTATTTAGCATTTTTTTATTTTTGCGAATATCATTTGTTCTCTGAATTAGGTTATTTAATTAAACCGCATTTAAAGAGAAAAAACGCATGAACACATCTACAACTTCAAACCACCCGGGGTCGGCACCCACTCTGGCTGATTGGATTTTTATTTTGATCGTGATAGGCGTTGTGGCCTTGGTCTACCACCTGGGCGCAATTGCTTTTGAACATGCTCAGCAAACTGAAAAAAGCAAGCGAAATGGTGAAGCATTGGTGAAATGGTTCACTGAGACCAGTACCAAGCGTTTTTCGGATGAGTACCCGATCAAGGCATGCGCCGGTTCAGGCGATCCAAAAACCAGCACTTGGGGGGCTTGTCTTGAATATCTGCAGGCAAATGAGTTCAAGAACATGACTAATCCGTTCAACGGCAAGGCTCCGGCGTTTATCGATCAGTGCAATCCTTCAGATAAAAGTTTGGCGGGGGAAATCATCTTATTGAAGATGGTGTCCACCCCCCCGGGCTCCGCAGTTTCATCAATCAGCTCGAAATTGATGCCCGAGGACAGTATTGATCAAAAACTACAACTAAGTATTGGTATCTGTGACAAAGGTTCATACCTAGTCAAAGTCGCTGACACTGAATTCTGAGGCAAATCACCATGGCACAAGATCTTGACCAGAATGTAACACCCCACAAGCTGATAGACATCGAATCTATAGATGCAAAGGCCTTGCTCGGCCTTGAAGAGTCCGGGCCTGCCATCTCAAGCGATCAGCCATTTCGTAAATGGTTGTACGACTGGACCCTCAATCCCAACATACCAGGTAACTTTCAAAAGAGTCTGGACAGCTGGATCGGCATTCTGATTGTTGTCAACCTGTTTGCATTGGTACTCGAACATGTGCCGGCGCTTTTTGTCCCCTATGAGCGACTCTTTCACTACTTTGATATTTTTTCTGTCACTGTTTTTGTTATCGAATACTTGCTTCGCTTCTATCTTGCACCTGAAGACGAAGAGTTTCAGCGCAAAGCTATGCCGCGTGTCGCTTACATCTTCAGCCCGTTTGCGATCATCGACTTTTTGGCTGTGGCGCCATTCTTTTTGCAAGCATTCATACCGATAGATTTGCGCGCCTTGCGATTCCTGCGTTTGCTACGGATCCTGAAGCTATTTCGCATTGTCATTCCAGCGATCAAAGAGTTTGCAGAACTCAACCGGGAACGGACTTTCCGACAAAAAATTCATGCCATGGTTTTCGAGAGCCCCTACGGCGGCAAGTTTCAAGGCATCTTTGAAACTTTCATCGGCATTTGGGTCATCATTTCTGTATTCGCAGTGGTTTTGGAATCCATACACAGTGTCAGTTATCTGATCAATCTGGAATTTGTCATTCTCGATACCATCGCTGTGGCCATCTTCACCATTGAATACCTCATGCGCCTGTATTCCTGCGTAGAAGAGCCGCGCTTCCGGCACGGCTTTTTGGGACGTTTTAAACAGGCACGAAGTGCGGCTACCTTTATCGACCTTCTGGCGATCCTGCCTTTCTTCCTCGAAGTGCTGCTCGGCTCCATCCTTGACTTGCGGTTCTTGCGAACTTTCCGACTGGCCCGTTTGCTCAAATTAACACGTTATAACGATTCAACCAAAATCCTGACCACCGTGATCGCCCGCGAATGGCCGGTGATCAGCGCCTCAGCCTTCATCATGATTTTGATGGTGATCATGACAGCAAGTCTAGGTTATGTATTTGAACATGAAGCGCAACCTGAAAAATTCGACAACATACCCAACTCTGTCTATTGGGCTGTGATTACCCTAGCTTCGGTAGGGTATGGGGATATTTCACCTGTCACTGCAGTGGGTCGTTTCATGACCGTTGTCATGGCACTGCTGGGTATTGGTATTTTCGCCATACCTGCGGCTTTACTGGCATCTGCTTTTGGTGATCAATTGCACAAAGAGCGCGAGATGCTGAAAAACAATCTGCGTCAAATGATGAAGGACGGGCATCTTGACGAGACCGAGATTGAAACGCTCAGGTCTGAGGCCAAACGCTTGCACATCACTATAGAAGAATTGAACACCCTTCTTGAAAATGTGCACATTGAACGGATCAATAATCAAAACAATTCTAAAATTCCGCTGCACGTCATTGCTGAACGACCGGCTCAGGCGATAGAGCATTACAAAAACCTGCTGGGTCAGATTCACCAGTTGGCCCTGTTAACTGATGCCGCCAAATTTGAAGCAGAAGCGCGAGAATCTGATCGCCTCACAGCAACTGAATTGGCGCTTTGGCAACAAATACTAGCCAGGAAAAACAGTTCCTGAACCAGTAAATGTTTTTACCTGAATATCAAGCCGGCTACCCGGCTGACAAAAGTTTTTCCTTCCAGCATGAAGCAGTTCAAACACACTGCCTCAATCCAACCAGCAGCCAGTCCTGACATGCAAGAATTTTCTGCCGCCAAGTCCGGCTTGAGACAAATCGTCATGGAAATACTTGACGGCTCCCCGAACCTGGTCTTATCCAAATATGTTGAATGGATGATCACCATTGTTGTGCTGGTCAATTGTTCTGCTGTGATTCTGGATTCAGTCCCTGAAGTTCATATGGAATTCAAGGATTTTTTCCATGAACTTGAGTTCTGGAGCGTGATGTTTTTCACGCTGGAATATGTATTGCGCGTGTGGTCCCTCGGCGCAAAATACGCTGACAGCGCCTGGCGCGGCCGGCGTGGTTATATTTTCAGTGCCTTCGGGTTGGTCGACTTTTTCGCCACCATGCCTTACTACATGCACGTGTTTTTCCCTTATCTGGACTTGAGGATTCTGCGGGTACTCAGGCTTCTGCGGATTTTGAAACTCTCCAAATACAACTCGGCCTTGCAGGATTTGTTTTCTGCTGTTTACTCTGAAAGACGGGCTTTCAGTTCTGCCGCCTTTTTGTTGCTGATCGCCACCATCGTGGCTGCCTCTTTGATGCATTTTGCCGAAGGACATGTACAACCGGAGCAGTTCGGCACTATTCCACATGCGATTTACTGGGCCATCGTCACCATCACTTCCGGCTACGGCAATGTCGAACCAGTGACCAAGGGCGGCGAAGTGATAGCACTACTGACCGGGTTTGTCGGTGTGTGTATGGCCGCCATCATGACGGGTATCGTGGCCTCCGCGTTTGCCAACCAGCTATCCCACAAGAAATCCGCATATAAGGCGCAATTACTTCAGGTACTTTCAGATGGAGTAGTTTCAGATGCAGAACGCGACACCCTTAAGCGGCTACAGGTGCAATTCCGTTTAAGTGACAAAGAGGTACAGAACATGCTGGACCAGGCTCAGGGTAAATTGAAAGAATGACAATGATGGCTGCTTGTCCTTCAATGCTGCAACTCGTAAGGCAAAAGGTTTTCCGTATCCTTGAAGGGGACGTCACAGATCCGGCCAGCCGATTCTGTGAAATTTTCATCGCCTTGCTGGTGGTTTTAAACGTAGTCGCTATTATTCTGGAGTCTGTGCCGGATATCCATGAAGAGTGGGGCGCATATTTCCATTACTTTGACCTTTTCAGCGTCGGTGTTTTTTCAATTGAATATGTATTGCGGGTCTGGTCTTATGCTGAAAAATTTTCAGCTGAAGGCGGTAGAGCCTGGCAAGGTCGCAAAAGCTATCTCTTCAGTTTTTTCGGTCTGGTCGATTTTTTCAGCACCGTTCCTTTTTATCTGCAACTGCTTTTCCCGGGTACCGATTTACGTGTGCTCAGGATGTTCCGCCTGCTGCGTATATTCAAACTGTCTCGATATAACAGTGCCATGGATGACATGTTTGAGGCGATCAAATCAGAGCGTGATTCGTTTTCCTCAGCTTTGTTTTTGCTGTTTATCAGCGGCCTGCTTTTCTCTTCTATTATCTACATCATTGAAGGCCACGACCAGCCTGAGGTATTCCCTTCGATTCCTGCTGCCATGCACTGGTTTGTACTCACCATCATCTCAGGATGGGGCAATGTCGATCCGGTCACCTTCCCCGGCGTGATACTGGTCATCGTCACCCAGATTCTGGCGATTGCACTGGCCGCCATCCTCACCGGCGTGGTATCCACTGCCTACACGACTCAAGTCAGCAGACGGGAGGCTATATATGAAATGGAAATCCGCGAAGTGCTGGCAGATGGTGTGGTCACCGAAGAAGAAGAAGCTCACTTGAAAAACATGCAAGCTAAATACGGCATGTCTGATGAACAGATAGAGGCGATTGCCGCTCAGGTCCGGCAGGAAAAAAATATCAAGGAACACTCATCCTGAAATGCTGATCTTCTCTTGACTTGCTGGCTGCTGCGTCACATCTGTGCTAGTTGTGAACTGAAGGGGTTGACATGAGCGATATGGGACATACCTTGCTGATTTGGGCTGCCATTCTAGGGGCCATTGCCGCAGGCTCCATGGTTCTGGGTGCCATCGTCGGTATTACCACGGCATTGTCCAAAGCCACAGTCGGTGCTATGTGTGGCTTCGGCGCAGGTGCTCTTATCTCAGCGCTGACTCTTGAACTGGTGTCGCCCCCCGTGTTAGCGCTTGTGCATGCTGGTCCAACTGACCGCCCTGGCGAAATACACCACTTCATCACATTGCTGACTGCCCTGATCGGGGGGGGGATCATCTTCATAGGGCTGGATCAACTCCTCAGCAGCCACGGCGGTTATTTGCGCAAAGGTGCCTATGTGATTGCGCAACACGCCAGGAACAAAAGCCGCCGCCAGTCTGAACTGATGCAGTCTATAGGCAATTCTTCATTTTTCAGCAGTATGTCACCTGAGTTGATGAGTGAGTTGTTGGAGATTCTGCATCCAAAATTCATTGTTCAAGGTGAATCCCTGTTCAATTCAGGAGATGATTCGCATGAACTGTATGTGGTGCGTTTCGGCAGCCTGACGCTGATGCACACTGACGGCAGCATACGTACAGCAGAACGCGGAGACTTACTGGGCGAGGTCTCCTTTCTGGCGCATCAACCGCACAGCACCTCCGCTGTGTCTGAACATGGGCCTGCTGAATTGCTGGTCTTGCACAAGGCTCAGTATGAAAGTTTCTCTAAACTTCATCCGGAATTTGCCGCAACGGTACGCGAACTCGCCAGCGAACGTATCCTTGAAAACAAACGTCATCTGGACGAAACTGCCGTGGCCAGGCAGCAATGGACCGACCTAGCAATTGATGCCTTGCGCAACGGCGGCACTTTGGTACCAAGTGCCAGCGAATTAAGCACCATGAAAGAAGAGCATAGCAACGCCGGTATGGCCATATGGCTGGGTAATCTGCTGGATGTGATTCCCGAGAGTTTTGTGATCGGTACCGTGATGCTTTCTCTGGTGGCCACCAAATCGGCTTCGGGTGTCCCGTTGAGTTTCATTGATGTCATTCCTTTGACCCTGGTCGGCGCGCTGTTTCTCTCCAACTTTCCTGAAGCATTGTCAGCCAGCGTGAACATGAAACAGCAAGGCTTCTCCACCACCAAAATCATTTTGCTGTGGACGGCATTGACCGTGATTTGTGCTGCGGGTGCGGCTTTCGGGGCCTATTTAAGCGCATCCATTCCGCACTCGGCGATGATCGTCGTCGAGGGTATTGCAGCAGGCGCCATGTTGACCATGATCGGTTCGGCCATGCTGCCGGAAGCTGCGCATTTGTCCAGTCCCAACATGGCGGGATTTTCTACGCTGGTAGGCTTTGTTGCTGCGGTAGGATTCAAGCTCTTTGAATAAAGGTGCTTATGGAATGGCAGGCCAGACTCAAGCTTGACTACTGCGTCGAAGACCGGCGTTGTGTGGTCCGCCATGAACACCATGGGCCTTTGCACATTCTGAAAAGCCTCTACCCTGAAGGCGACCGGGTATGTCACAACATTCTGGTTCATCCGCCCTCCGGTCTGGTTGGCGGGGATGAACTGCTGATCGATATCAAGCTGCAAACCGGCGCGCATTCGCTGGTCACCACGCCCGGGGCGACACGTTTTTACGGCTCGGATGCAAAGACCGCGCTTCAGCAGCTACATGCACATCTGGATGAAGATGCATGTCTGGAATGGTTGCCGCTGGAAGCTCTGGCCTACAACGGATGTCAGGCGCATAACCAGGCCGTGTTTCATTTATCGGCGGGCAGTCGTTTGATGGCATGGGATATCACAGCACTGGGCTTGCCGCATGCCGGTCAACCGTTTGTCAGCGGACAGTTTCAGCAGCATCTGGAAATTGCCGGGGTATGGCTGGAACGCGGTCTGGTTGCCGCCGCTGATCACCGTTTGATGCACAGTCCTTTGGGTTTGAACGGACACAGTTGCCAATCCACGCTGGTATTTGCCCAGGGCACGCCCATGGACGAGGTCAGGCGCGAACATGTGATCGCGATCGCGCGTGAGGTTTGCGAACACCATCCACTGCGCTTGCTGGCCGGTGTGACCTCGCCGGATGCACGCGTGGTGCTGGTGCGGGTGCTGTCGCCGCAAGTCGAGAGCGCCATGGATTTGTTGCGCTCGATTTGGCTGCAATGGCGACACCAGTGCTGGCAATTACCTGCGGTGGCTCCGCGTATCTGGGCCATGTAATTTGCCCGTGTTGAGTTGCGAACACCGTGCCGGTTATTCTGTCACCGAGGCCTTCAAGCCATGGGGTCACAACTGCCACAAGATGCAATCTGTTCATCAAAAAGGGGAGTGACTCGCGCCCTCCCCCTCCTGTTTTGACATCCCGCATTGACTGCACAAGCAGCCAATGCTTCACCCTTTGAATTACTTCTTGACAGGTTCGTCAGGCTTGACGTTGTTGCCAGGAATATAGGGACTCCAAGGCTTGGCTTTCACAGGGCCGGATGTTTTCCAGACCACGTTGAACTGACCATCGGCCTTGACTTCACCGATGAACACAGATTTGTGCAAGTGGTGGTTTTTCTCATCCACTTTTGAAGTGATGCCGCTGGGTGCGGTAAAGATTTGTCCGGCCATGGCGGCAACGACTTTGTCGACATCGGTGGACTTTGCTTTTTCAACCGCTTGCTTCCACATATTGATACCGATATAAGTGGCTTCTATCGGGTCGTTGGTCAAAGGCTTGTCTTTGTGACCGGCAATGCCCTTGGCTTTGGCGTAGTCAGACCATTTTTTGATGAAGGCATCGTTGGTAGGGTTCTTGATCAATTGGAAGTAGTTCTAGGCAGCCAAGTGTCGAACCAAAGGCTTGGTGTCCACACCGCGCAATTCTTCTTCTCCCACAGAGAAAGCAACGACCGGCACGTCCTTGGCTTTCAAACCGGCATTGCCGAGTTCTTTGTAGAAAGGTACGTTGGAGTCACCGTTGATGGTGGAGACCACAGCGGTTTTGCCGCCTGCAGCAAATTTCTTGATGTCAGCAACAATGGCCTGGTAGTGGGAGTGACCGAAAGGGGTGTATTTTTCGTCGATGTCCTACTCTTTCACGCCTTTGCTGATCAGATAAGCACGCAGAATTTTGTTGGTGGTGCGGGGGTAGACATAGTCAGTGCCCAGCAGAACCCGGCGTTTGGCGGAGCCGCCGTCTTTGCTCATCAGATAGTCAACCGCAGGAATCGCCTGCTGGTTGGGAGCCGCGCCGGTATAGAACACGTTTTTAGAAAGTTCTTCGCCTTCATATTGCACAGGGTAGAACAGCAGGCCGTTCATTTCTTCAACCACAGGCAGCACGGATTTACGGGACACAGATGTCCAGCAGCCGAAGATCACCGCCACTTTGTCCTGATCGAGCAATTGCTTGGTTTTTTCTGCAAGCAAGGGCCAATTGAAAGCAGGGTCAACAACGACTGGCTCGAGCTTTTTGCCCAACACGACGCCTGTGGCGTTGATTTCGTCGATTGCCATGAGCACGGTGTCTTTCAACACGGTCTCGGAAATGGCCATGGTGCCTGCGAGGCTGTGCAACACACCCACTTTGATGGTGTCAGCAGCCTGAACTGCGGTCATGTACAAAGAGTCGCTGGCGACTGCGGCTGCAGCGACCAGGGTTTTCAAATGAAAGCGACGGGTAAATATGCGATAGACTCCAAATCAATACAAGGGTTAGAAGAAACGCGCCTTGTGGGCTGCGCCTTCTACCTGAGCAAGCCTTGTGCCAACCACCTGAAACCTCAAACCATTCAAATTACAAACAGCAAATGCCTGTATTTGGCGTGCAACTTCACCAATAGAATGCGGCATACGTTTTGAATCAGTGCGGCCGGCACAAAATCTGGGCGTATTGCCTAAGCTGTTGTTTACTTGATTCGAACGACAGAGCCTGTGCCGCGGTGAGTGGATTCAGATCCGGGCTGAGCGTTAAAGGGAATGGATTCACCAAGGGCTAAGACAAGGGCATCCTTGGCTGTGATGATGCTTTGCGCCACTTCCTCCAC
>SHXP01000045.1 GCA_009693225.1 Limnohabitans sp.
TACACGCAAGAGGACTTAGACAAAATTGCGTGGCGCTTAAATACACGCCCTCGAAAATCTCTGGCCTGGAAGTGCCCAGCTGAACTCTTCTTGCCAGAAGACTCATTTGACTTCCAAGCTTATTGGAAATCTATACTTTCCCCAACTCAGCCCAATGTTGCACTTGGGACTTGAAACCACCTAGTGTAATACTGTTGTATTATGTATTTATTTGGTGTACTCTCAATAATTAGTCGGATAATCATTTAATGGGTATTTATTTTTTCAAACATTGAAGAAAATCATGGTGGAAAGAACAGAAGCAGAGTTAAATGAAAAAATCGAATACGGCATTGAATTGTTTTACAAAGACGTGCTGGAAAAAAAAGACATCAGACATTTTTTCTTCGGCCTGACTACTCAGAGGCTAATTCAAGATTACCATTTGTTTAAAAGCTTTGTAATGGCAAAACCTGACCGCTATTACAAGGACATGATCATGCAGACTGCGCCGTCAGGAGTTCAGATCAAGGCGCCTCAGTTTGATGAGGTTTTCATTACCTTTCAGAATGTTTTGCGTACCGCCGGATTTCTTAAATCCGAGATCTCTAAGCTGGCTGTGCATATTCTTGAAGTGATGGAAGAAACCCGGGCACAAAAAGCGGATGCTGATCACCCCAAGGTATGGCAATCATTCGAAGTTAATAACCAGCTGGTTTGCGACTTTTTCAACAGTAACCGCACCGATGCTCGTCTTGAGAAAAATGGCGATATTTATTGCACGCGGGGTTTTCTATACCCGTTCTGGACCCGGGTTATACCTAACACCACGCAAATCATTCTGATCGGTCAGGCTTTTCCCTCCAGCACCATGACACCTGTGGAAGAAGTTAAAAAATTCTGTCAGCAGGTCAATGAGAAACTGACGCATCAAAAGTTTGAGGTGCGAGAAACCCCCGGCGGGTTTGTGTTTTTTGCCCGCCACTCTTTTTCCTATAAAAACGGCGTTCCGGTGCGTTTGTTGCTGCGTTGCGCCAAGCAATTCGCTTCAAATTTTGAGGCCGCCATCAACATGGATAACAACCAGTTGCTGGTGAAAAAAATCAGCTGAGAGTGATTTTTCGACTCGGACTGTGTTTTGCCACGATCAGGCCGAGCAGCGCAATACCTATGGCCGCGGCTACAAACGACTGGCGCAAAACACCTGCGTCAAGGCATATCGACATCAGCACCACGCCGCCTGACTGACCCAGAAAAAGCACACTGGCAAACAGCGTCATGGCTGTGCTGCGATTGAGCGGCGCCATCTGTGTGGCTTGTGTTTGCAGCACGTTGTGCAACATGTAAAAACCCAAACCGATGATCAGGCAAGCTGCCAGCCCACCGTAAACCACCGGGCTGATTAACAGCACAATCAGACCGGCGGCAATATAACCGCCGCCGGTGAGTGCCAGTCCGGCTTCGCCCAGCCGGGCCAGCCAGTGCCTTGCAAAATGGCTGTACATCAATCCGCCGACCCCGTAGAGCAACATCGCCGCCCCTGCCGCCGATGTGCTGAGTGAAAAATCCTTGATCAACATGCTGGGTACAAACACCAGCACGCCAAAGGCCAATGCGCCTTCCAGTAATGTGAATAACAAAACCCGCTGTACAGCAAGCAGGCGCAGCAGCACCAGCGTGCCGCGCAGGTAATCTGTGATCGAACCCCGGGCCTGCGTTAAGACCAGGCTCTGTGACCGGTACATGCTGCTGCGAAACAGCAAAACAAATCCCGCTGCAAACAGCAAGGCTAGCACAGCAAAGGCCCAGCGCCAGCCCAGGTATTGGGCGGCAAAGCCGCCGAACCACTGACCGGCCATCAAGCCGGTGACGGTGGCGCTCATCAATCGCGCCAGCGTCTGCTGGCGGCTGTCGTAAGCCACCTGGTCACCGATCCAGGCCATGGTCAAAGGAATGATGGCAGCTGCCACGCCGCCCATGGCACTGCGTGCCAGCAGCAACCCGCCCAGACCAACTGACAGGGCCGTGACGACGCTGAGCAGTGCGCTGACACCTGCCGCCCATGTGATCAGGCGCATGATTCCCAATCGTTGACCCAACGGGCCGTAAATCAATTGCATGGCACCGTAGGCGATGGAAAAAGCAGCAATCACATGCGAGGCCTGGCCTTGCGTGACACCGAAGTCATCCGCCCATTGCAGCAGCATAGGGTCGCACATGCGCATGGACGCCATGCTGGCAAATGCCACCAGCCCCAGCAAGCGGATGTCGCGCGAAGTCATTCCCATAGCCAGCCTTGTTTTAATCAGTGCAGATTCTCGCCCGAATTGATGTGACGCAAGCCGCGTTCTGTCGCAAAAGCGGTTTGTTAATATGAGGGAATGAGTTCATTACCCACAATGCCCGAATGGGAGCGTGCAGACAGCAGCCGTGTGCCATTCGCGGTTTACACCGATCAACAATTGCACCAGCGCGAGCTGGAGCGTTTTTTTTATAAAGCCCATTGGTGCTATGTCGGACTCGAGGTGGAAATACCGCAGCCCGGCGACTTCAAACGCACCGCAGTCGGCGAACGTTCTGTGGTAATGGTGCGCGACAGCGACGGACAGATACAGGTGTTTGAAAATGTGTGCGCCCATCGGGGCATGCAGTTTTGCCGCGAGCGTCACGGCAACCGCAAAGAGTTCGTCTGTCCCTACCATCAGTGGAGTTACACCCTGCGAGGCGATTTGCAGGGAGTGCCGTTCAGGCGTGGTGTAAGGCAGGGCGGTAAGGTCAACGGCGGCATGCCGGCTGACTTTGACCCCAAACAACACGGCCTCACCCGATTGAAGGTGGCAGCGCGCGGCGGCGTGGTGTTTGCCTCGTTTGACCACGAGGTGGAGTCTCTGGAAGATTTCATGGGGCCTGCCGTCCTGTTGTATTTCGACAGACTTTTTAACGGTCGTCAGCTGACACTGCTCGGTTACAACCGCCAGCGCATTCCCGGCAACTGGAAGCTGATGCAGGAAAACATCAAGGACCCTTATCACCCTGGATTGCTTCACAGCTGGTTCGTCATCTTCGGATTGTGGCGCGCCGACAATGCGTCTGAATTGAAAATGGACAGTCACGGCAGACATGCGGCGATGGTGTCTACACGCGGAGCCAGCGGTAAAGCTGATCAGGTGACCCAGGTATCAAGTTTCAAGGAAAGCATGGTTCTTAACGATGCAAGATTTCTCGACATCGTGCCCGAGCCCTGGTGGAATGGCCCGACAGCGGTCATGACCACCTTGTTCCCCAGCGTGATTTTTCAGCAGCAGGTCAACAGCGTATCGACCCGTCACATACAACCGGCCGGCCACGGTGAGTTTGATTTTGTCTGGACGCATTTCGGTTTTGCCGATGACACACCCGAGATGACGCAACGACGCCTGCGCCAGGCGAATCTGTTTGGTCCGGCCGGTTTTGTTTCTGCAGATGACGGTGAGGTCATAGAGTTTTCACAATCGGGCTTTGTACAAAAACCGCAGCACCGCACCCTGGTGGAGCTTGGCGGACGTGACGTCGCTGACACCGACCACATGGTCACCGAAACTCTGATCCGCGGCATGTACGATTACTGGCGCAAGGTGATGGCCTGATGGAAATGAATTTCGAACTGATGCAGCAACTGCAGCATTTGTATGCGCGGTATACGCAGGTGGTGGATGCCGGATTGTGGAAAGAATGGCCCGAACTGTTCACCGAGATATGCAGTTACCGGGTGCAGCCGCGCGAAAATTTTGACCGGGGATTCCCCTTGGCTACGCTGTCATTCGAAAGCAAGGGCATGTTGAAAGACCGCGCTTATGCCATCAGCGAGACTTTGTTTCATGACCCGTATTACCAGCGTCATGTGGTCGCGGCGCCTTTGGTGCTGCGCATCAAAAACAATGTCATTCACGCGCAAGCCAATTACGCCGTGTTCCGCACCAAGCTCAGCCAGGAAACCACTGTTTTCAACGTCGGCCGTTACCTGGATGAAATCGTGCAAACCCCGCAAGGCCTGCTGTTCCAATCGCGGCAATGCATTTACGACACAGAACTTATTCCCAACTCAATGATTTACCCGATATGACTGATACATGGACTTGCGCATTGGCGGTGGCTGATTTGTTTGAAGATTCGGGCGTTCCTGTGATTTTGCATGACCGTATGCTGGCCTTGTTTCTGGTGGATGGCCAGGCCTATGCGACTGATGCCATGTGCACTCACGGGGCCGCCAGTTTGTGCGACGGTTTCATGGAGGGTCACGAAGTGGAATGCCCGTTTCACCAGGGTAGGTTTGATATTCGCACCGGGGCAGCCACCTGTGCACCGGCGTTTGGTGCTTTGACCACCTATGCGGTCAAGGTACAGGATGGTGAGGTGTTTGTGCAACTGCCTTGAGGACCGCCGCCCGCCAAGCTTGCACGGCATGCCGATCGGGCGGTTTGACGGGGCTCGCACAAGCTACTGCCGGCTGATCTCCCAGGGCTCGCACAAACCGGCACGCAAAAGCACGCGTTCGGCGCTGTCGTTCCACACATCCATTTGCACAATCAGGCCCTTGCTCACCACGTAGCGGTCCACGTAACGGTTGCCTTCAAACGGTGTGCCGTCCGGCCATTCGCCATACAGGGTGCCGATGTTGTAAATAATGGCTTCGTCTTCACTGCCGCCGGCCACCACATCGGTTTGTTCAAATTTCTTCTTCACCCGTTTGTAACGGCTTGCGTTGAATGCGCTGCATTCGGACGGGTCGGTCATCTCACGTGCACCGGTGAATCGAATGCGCAGTTGCGGTGAGACAAAGGCGCGTGCAGCCACCGGGTCCGGGATCATGATGACGCGCAAAAACTCTTCGACGATGTCTTTGGGGTTCATGGCTTGCCTACGGGTGACAGGTTGATACCGAACTCGGCCAGTATCTGTTGGGTGTGTTCGCCGGCGGAAGGTATCGGGCCCATGGTGTAGCTGAATGCGTCCGATTTGCCGGGTGGCAATAGCGCCGGTAATTTGCCGTTCTCAGTGTCAATGTCGACCCATCGTTCGCGCGCTTTCAATTGCGGATGCGCCCACAGATCGGCCATGGTATTCATGCGGGCATTGGCAATTTGCGCCCGGTCGAGCCGCTCGATCACTTGTGCCGCGCTCAAGTCTGCAAACACCGCAAGTATGCGTTGTTCAAGTGTTTTGCGGTTGTCATTGCGTGCAATGCTGCTGTTGAAACGCGGGTCTGTGGCCAGGTCTTTGTCGAGCATCACCACTTCACAGAAATTGACCCATTCGCGTTCGTTTTGCAGACCCAGCATGACGCTGTTACCGTCGCCCGCGAGAAACGGACCATAGGGATAAATGGTGGCGTGCGACGCACCGTTGCGTGCGGGCGGCGGCGCGTTGTCGGTGGCGTAATACATGGGAAAACCCATCCACTCGGTCAAGGCTTCGAGCATTGACACATCGATGTGTGCGCCTTCACCGGTTTTGTCGCGGTGTATGAGCGCCGCCAATATGCCGGTGTAGGCATACATGCCGGCAGCGATGTCGGCGATGGAGTTACCGCTTTTGCTCGGTTGCTCCGGTGTGCCGGTGATGGACAAATAACCGGCCTCGCTTTGTATCAACAGGTCGTAGGCTTTTTTGTCTCGGTAAGGTCCATCCAGGCCGTAGCCCGAGATGTCACACACGATCAGTCGCGGATGAACAGCGCGCAACGTGGCAGCGTCCAGGCCTATGCGGGCGGTGGCGCCGGGGGCCAGGTTCTGCACCAGCACATCGGCTTTGTGCAGCAGTTGCTTCAAGGCGGCCAGGTGCTCAGGGTTTTTCAAATCCAGTGCCAGGCTTTCTTTGGATCGGTTGACCCAGACGAAATGCGAGCATGAGCCGCGTGCGCGCTGGTCGTAGCCGCGTGCAAAGTCGCCCTCGCCGGGGCGTTCGACCTTGATGACACGCGCCCCTAAATCCGCCAGTTGCCGCGTGCAAAAGGGCGCAGCGATGGCGTGCTCCAGGGATACCACGGTGATGTGGTCCAGCGGTTGAGAAGTGGTTTTGGACATCAGTAGGACTTGGGCAAACCAAGCACGTGTTCGGCCATATAGGCGTAAATGAGATTGGTGGAAACCGGCGCCACCTGGTAGAGCCGGGTCTCGCGGAATTTCCTCTCAACATCGTATTCACAGGCGAAGCCGAAACCGCCGTGTGTTTGCAGACACATATTGGCACCTTCCCAGGAGGCTTTGGCCGCCAGGTATTTCGCCATATTGGCTTGGGCGCCGCAAGGCAGGTGCGCATCAAAACGGCGGCAAGCCTCGTAGCGCATTAGGTTGGCGGCTTCGGTTTCGATGTAACTGTCGGCCATGGGGAACTGTATGCCCTGGTTTTTGCCGATCGGCCGTCCGAACACCTCGCGCGTATTGGCGTAGTCGCGGGCCTTGCTGATGAACCAGTAGGCGTCACCTATGCATTCGGCGGCAATCAGGGCGCGTTCGGCGTTCAAACCGTCAAGGATGTAGGAGAAACCTTCGCCCTCGGTGCCGATCAAATTCTCTGCGGGGATTTCGAGTTCGTCGAAAAAGATTTCATTTGTTTCGTGGTTGGGCATATTGCGTATTGGCTTTAACATCATGCCTTTGTCCAAAGCCTTGTTTACATCGACGATAAACACGGACAGCCCCTGGCTTTTGCGCGTGACTTCGGCCAGCGGCGTGGTGCGTGCCAGCAGAATCATGAAGTCTGAGTGCTGCACCCGCGAGATCCACACCTTTTGACCATTTACCACATAACGGTCACCGCGTTTGACGGCGGTGGTTTTCAGGCGCGTGGTGTCGCTGCCGGTGCCGGGTTCGGTCACCGCCATGGACTGCAAGCGCCACTCGCCCGTCGCAATGCGCGGCAGGTAAGTTTGTTTTTGGATGTCTGATCCGTGGCGCAAGACCGTGCCCATGTTGTACATCTGGCCGTGGCAGGCACCCGCATTGCCGCCGGAGAGATTGATCTCTTCCATGATGACCGAGGCCTGCGTCAGGTTCAGGCCCGAACCGCCGAATTCCTGAGGTATCAATGCTGCCAGCCAACCGGCGCGGGTGAGGGCGTCGACAAAGGCTTTGGGGTAGCCGCGTTGATCATCCACGCCTTGCCAATAGGTGTTGTCAAAGCCTGCGCACAACTGGCGCACCGCGTCGCGTATGTCCTGGTAATCGTCGATGGCAGGCAGTGTCTGACTCATACTTTTTTCCTTATGGCTTCCAATGGGCGGTGGCTTGCATGCAAACGTCACCGAGGTGGTCTTGCACCCAGGCGTGGACCTGCTCGCCGTCGGGCTGCGCACACACGCTGAGCACGCGCCGGTCGGCGCATTCAAACACCGGCTTGACTGCCTTGAATTCAAAAGACTGTAAAAAGCGCGGGCTGTGTCTGCGCAGCAAATCGACCAGCAGCGTGGCCATCAGCGGGCCGTGCACGATCAAACCCGGATAGCCTTCCACCTGAGTGACATAACGCCGGTCGTAATGGATGCGGTGGCTGTTGAATGTGAGAGCCGAATAACGGAACAGCAAAACATCGTCGGGCACGATGTTGCGTTGCCACACCGCTTGATGAACAGGTTTCAGGCCGGGTGCCGGGGCGGCAGTTGCATCAGGCGCAGGCCGGTAAACGATGTCGTGGGTTTCCTCCAGGCATAAACCGTGTCCGTTGCTGTAACGGTGCAGCACTTGTACAAAAAGCAGTTCACCGCTGCGCCCGGTTTTGTGTTGCACCCGTTCGATGCTGGAGACGCGCTGCACCTCGTCGCCGAGTTGCAAGGGCCGATGCCAGCGCAAACGCCCGCCGGCCCACATGCGGCGCGGCAAAGGCATAGGCGGTAAAAAACCGCCGCGTTTAGGGTGGCCGTCCGGGCCGATCTCACTGTGCCGTGCCACAGGCAAAAAATACAGCCAGTGCCACAAGGGCGGCAGCACGTCGCCGTCAAGCGGTTCGGCGTCTTCGTGGTCCAGCGTGGCCGACATGGCACGCACCGGGCTCATGCCCAGGCTGTCGTGCCGTGTTTCGGTTTTGCCTTGCCAGCTTTGCAAATGCGTCAGCGTGGCAGCGTCAAGCAGGCTCACTTGAAGTCAATCATCTTGAGGTTGCTGTTTTGCAGAATCGCCGGGTTGATGGTTTTCACCCAGGCCGGGGATTTCTGATCGATCGGGGTGGTGACCAGTTCTGCCGGCACGATCATCATCTTGTCGAGCACAGCAAACGGGAATTGCGGTACGCGTTTGGTGATACCCAGCAACTGGTCTTCCAGACCCTGGCCGTCAGCTTGCATATGCACCGTGTGGCCATAGCCCTTGAAGCTCATCTTGCGCATGGACTCAGCGACCTGCTCGGTGGTCGGCCATTTGCCGCCGTTGGCCTTGATGGCGTTTTCATAGCCTGCCTTCAAACCGAACAAGCCTTGCGCCATGTGATAGGTGGAATAAATAGGGTATGAGTTGGTTTTGGCTTTGAACTTCGCGACAAAGGCCATGTGCTTGGGTTCATTGCGGGTGTCGGGGTGCAGAAAGTAATGGTCACCGCGTGCGCCGGCAATCACGCCGGCAGGGACTGCATCGCCCAGGCGCTCAGGCGAGCTTTCCAGCAGGGGCAAGACAAACAAGGTGTTCTGGTTGAAGACACCGCGCTGTGAGGCCTGACGCACAAAGGTGTCGAGGTCGCCGCCCCATGAAGTGTTGAGCACCACATCGGGGTTGAGGGCTTGCAGCCGGCTGAGTTCAGTGGAAAAGTCGGACGCACCCATTTTGGGGAACATCTCGGCGACCACTTTGACATTCGGTTTAAATACACGCAAGGTGTTGATGAAAATTTCCCAGGAGTCGCGGCCCCAGGCGTAGTCCTGGTTGACCACGGCTATGGTTTCGAAATTGGGCTTGGTTTTCATCAGGTACAAAACCGTGGCGACCATTTCGGTGGTGGCGTTGCCTTGCGTGCGCACCACGTACTGGTAGCGTTTCTCCTCCAGCAGTTTCTCGGTGCCGCAGTCCCAGGCGACGTTGAGTACTTTCAAGTCTTCGGCGACAGGCGCGATCACATTGCAGTTGCCGCTGGAGATGGCAGACAACATGGTTTTCACGCCTTGTTCCTGCACCAGGCGGCGGTATTCAGACAGCATCTTGTCGGGGCCTGTGCCCTCGTTGATGAAGCTGGCACTAAGCTTGACGCCGCCGATACCGCCGTTGGCGTTGATGTCGTCGATGATGATTTCAGCGGCAGCCTTGGCCGGCACACCGAACACCGAGGCCGGGCCGGACAAAAAGGTGGAGATGCCGATTTTCAGTTCTGCGGGTTTGTTTTGAGCCATTGCGCCGAATGACAGCGCAGCGAGAACGGCCGCAACAGAGAGTTGTTTGAATGTATGCATGAATATGTCCTGAATCAGCTCAAATGGTGCGGCCGCCGTCGACCGGCATTTCCAGACCGGTGAAAAACTCGGCAGCATCGCTGGCCAGAAACACGCAGGCAGCGGCAATATCGCTGGGTTGTGAAAAACGGCCCAGCGGAATCGTTGACATGAATTTGGCGCGGTTTTCCGGTGTGTCGGGCAAGCCCATGAAATCTTCAAACAAACCGGTCACACCCATCACCGGGCAAACGGCATTGACACGGATATTTTCCGGCCCGAGTTCGACGGCCATGGATTTGGACAGCACATTGACGGCGCCTTTAGACGCGTTGTACCAGCTCAGGCCGGGGCGCGGACGGATGCCGGCGGTAGACCCGATATTCAGAATGACGCCGCGCTTTTGCTGGCGCATCAGCGGCAATACGGCGTGCGTCATGTGAAAGATGGATTTCACGTTGACGGCAAACACCTTGTCAAACATGGCTTCGTCGACTTCGAGCATGGGGCGGTTTTTGTGGGTGGTCCCGGCGTTGTTGACGACGATGTCGGGAATGCCGAAAGTTTTCACGCAATGCGCCACCAGCGCCTGCACCTGGTCTGCACGGGACACATCGCAAGTGAAAGCGCTGGCCTTAGCGCCCAGCGCTGCGGCTACGCGTGCGGCAGCTTCGCCGTTGATGTCGGCGACGATGACGCGCGCGCCCTCGTGCACATAGGCTTTGGCAATGCCTTCGCCGAAACCGCCGCCGGCGCCGGTGACGATGGAAATTTTGTTGTTCAACTGTGTCATGGTGGATGCTTTCAAAAGGTAAGGGGGTTAACCGTGGAAATGGACGACGGTCTTGGTGCAGCTCATTTCTTCCAGAGCGAGAAAACCTTTTTCGCGGCCGTGGCCGCTGCGTTTGTTGCCGCCGAAGGGCAGTTCCACACCGCCGCCGGCACCAAATGAATTGATAAAGACCTGGCCGCATTTCAATGCTTTGGCCGCGCGTTGCTGGCGCCCGCCGTTTTCGGTCCACACGGCAGCCAGCAAACCGTACTCGGTGCCGTTGGCCAGAGCGATGCCTTGGGCTTCGTCAGTGAATGGCATGGCGGCCAGCACCGGGCCGAAGACTTCCTGCTGCGCCAGTGCGTTATCATGCGGCACATTACCGAAAAATGTCGGTATCACGTAATAGCCGCCGGCATGAACGCCGGGATCAATCTGGCCCTGTGCCAGCACCGGCAGACCGGCGGTCTTGGCCTGTTCAATGAAACGGTTGACGCGTTGTTGTTGTGTCGGGTTGACCACCGGACCGCAATCCAGGTTCATCTCAGGTGTGCCGACGCGCACCTGCTTGAATTTTTCTGCCACCAGTGCGACGAATTTGTCGTGAATCGATTGCTGCACCAGCAAGCGGCTGCCGGCGGTACAGGTCTGTCCGGTGTTCTGGATGATGCCGCGCACCACGGTGGCCGCGGCCAGCTCCAGATTGGCGTCTTCAAACACAACGTGCGGAGATTTGCCGCCTAACTCCAGCGTGCATTTGACCGCATGACGCGCTGCCGCCTGTTGCACCAGCACGCCGACCTCGTTGGAGCCGGTGAAGCTGATGAAGTTGATGTCAGGGTGATTGGCCAAGGCGGCACCGGCTTCTTCGCCCAGGCCGCTGACGATGTTCAAGGCGCCTGCGGGGAAACCTGTTTCGAGCGCCAGTTCTGCAATGCGTAGACAACTCATGCACGCGTCTTCAGCCGGTTTGACCACCACCGCGTTGCCCATGGCCAGGGCTGGCGCGATGCTGCGTCCCATCATTTGCGCCGGGTAATTCCAGGGAATGATGTGCGCGGTCACACCCAGCGGCTCGCGCAGCAGATTGACCTGGTAACCGTTTAAAAACGGAATCACCTCGCCGTGCACCTTGTCGGCCGCGCCTCCGTAAAACTCGAAGTAACGCGCCAGCACAATCATGTCGTTGCGGGCTGTGGTCATGGGCTTGCCGGTGTCTTTGGCTTCCAGCAGCGCCAGTTCTTCGCCGTGTTGCGTGACCAGGTGACTGAGTTTGAGCATCAGGCGGCCGCGTTCGCTGGCATTGAGCCTGCCCCAATCGCTAGAGAGTGCAGCACGCGCCGCGCGCACCGCCAGGTCAATGTCAGCCGCCTGACCGCGCGGAATGTGATCGAACACCAGTCCGTCGACCGGCGAGCGTACTTCCAGTGTTTCGCTGCTGACGGCCTGGCAGGTTTTGCCTGCAATGATCATGTGTGCCATGTGAAGTTCTCCGTGGAAAAGTTAATGGGTAGCGTGCTGCTCAGGACTGAGTGAGCCGCGCTCGAGCGACCATGTCTGGTCGGGCATGCCGGTCAGCAGATCGGCGTTGGATTCCGTGATGACCACGCTCAATTCAGGGCGCAGTCTGCGCAGTCTGCCGATCGATTGCACATATTGTTCAGCCAGAACCGGGGCCAGGCCTTGCAGCGGTTCATCCAGCAGCACCAGCCGCGTACCCGCCATGAGTGCACGGCCGAGCGCCACCATTTTGCCTTGGCCGCCTGAGAGAGCGGCGCCGGATCGCGACAGCATGGCTTCGAGTTGCGGCACCACTTCCAGCGTGACCTGCAAATGCAAGTCCAGGTCAAACGCCGTCAGGCCCAGTACCTCGGCCGGCAGCCGCAGGTTTTGCAGCACCGACAGGGTGGGGAAAATGATGCGGTCTTCGGGCGCGTAGCCTATGCCCCATGCCGCGCGGCGGTGCGCCGGTTGGTTGAGCAACTCGGCTTTGTCAAACAGTATGCTGCCGCCGCTGACCGCGACCAGGCCCATGATGCTGCGCAGCAGCGTGGTTTTGCCCGCACCGTTACGGCCTATCACCGCCACCGTGCTGCCGGCCAGCACATGCGCGTGTATGCGGCGCAGCACTTGCACGCCTGCGAGCTCCACCGAAAGTTGGTCTATCAACA
>SHXP01000046.1 GCA_009693225.1 Limnohabitans sp.
CGCTCATGGGGGATGAGGTCGAGCCGCGCAGATTGTTTATCGAGGGCAATGCACTGCGCGCGGTCAATATTGACGTTTAAGCACCGAGGCTGACCAACTCGGCGCCAGTCACATGGTGCCGCTGTAGGCTGTCCTGCAGTTCTCCATTGGGCAGGCAATCGTTTAAAAAGTCTTGTAAGACCTGTAAGCCGGCCGGTCCGTGTTGACGGTTTAGAATCATGGCCTGTTTGATCAGCATGAAGTGGCCCGGCAGCAGGTGCAGTCCAGGCTGTGAATGCAGTTCTCTTTGTAACTGGTGTTTCACATCCGCCGCCACATCTGCATGGTTTTGAATGAATACGCTGACGACCCCGGCAGAGGATTCAGCCCTGATCACTTGTGCGTGTTGCAGATGCCGGCTCAGGTAGAGGGCGTAGGCGCTGCCGCGACCGACAACGACCTTATGCCCTGCCTGGCCCACATCATCGATGTCTTGCAGCGGGCTGTCGTGTTTCACAAGATAGTAGCCTTCAATATACAGGTAACCGTGCGTGAACTGTAAGTGTTGCTGGCGTTGCGGGTCTATGGCCAGAAATCCTATATCTGCTTCCCCAGACTCGAGCAAGTCCACGGCTTCTCTGGCATTGTTCACCGGCACCAGATCACATTGCACGCCCAGTTGTCCGGCAAAACGGCGGGCTAAATCCACGGAAACGCCCTGTATTCCTGCGCCGTCAGCGCGGGCCAGAAGCGGGTTGCCCAGATTGATGACGAACTTCACGCGACCGTGGTTAACCGGGGTGATAAACATGTGCTGTCAATTGCTTTTTTCAACGGTATGCCGTTTGCTGATGCGTTTCATTTTGCCACTGCAAACACAGAACAGGACAGCATCATAAAATGCCTGCTTAACTGAGGCCTATGTATGCTATTTCCAGAGCATTTTGATGTGATCGTTGTCGGCGGCGGCCATGCCGGCGCCGAGGCCGCACTTGCCAGTGCGCGCATGGGTTGTCGAACCTTGCTGTTGACTCACAACATCGAAACCCTGGGTCAGATGAGTTGCAATCCGTCTATCGGCGGTATCGGCAAAGGCCACTTGGTCAGAGAAGTGGATGCACTGGGGGGAGCCATGGCACTCGCCACGGATGTTGCAGGCATTCAATTCCGTATTCTTAACCGGTCCAAAGGCCCGGCGGTGCGCGCAACGCGTGCTCAGGCTGACCGCGTGCTTTATAAGGCGGCGATCCGTCACCGCCTGGAAAACCAGAGCAATTTGTGGATATTCCAGCAGGCGGTTGACGATTTGATGATCGAAGGCTCAAGAGTTGTTGGTGCAATTACCCAAGTGGGTATTCGCTTTTCAGCCAAGACCGTGGTTTTAACAGCAGGCACATTTCTAGATGGAAAAATCCACGTCGGCTTAGAAACCCATTCGGCCGGACGCGCCGGGGATCCTCCGGCATTGTGCTTATCTGCCAGATTGAAAGAGTTGAAATTGCCGCAAGGCAGGCTAAAAACAGGAACGCCCCCGCGCATTGACGGGCGCAGCATAGATTTCAGCCGCTGTACCGAGCAAGCCGGCGACGGTATGCCCGGCGGCGAGTCCATGCATATCCCGGTGTTCAGTTTCATGGGTCGTCGCGAGATGCACCCTGCCCAGGTCGCTTGCTGGATCACCCATACCAACGAAAAAACCCATGACATCATCCGCAGCGGTTTTGAGCGCAGCCCGATGTTCACCGGGAAAATCGAAGGGGTTGGTCCGCGTTATTGCCCGAGCGTGGAAGACAAAATCAACCGCTTTGCCGACAAGAGCAGCCACCAGATTTTCCTGGAGCCGGAGGGGTTGACGACGCACGAGTACTACCCGAATGGTATTTCCACCAGCCTGCCTTTTGACATTCAATACCAGCTGGTCCGGTCCATGGCCGGCCTGGAACACGCCCATATTTTGCGCCCCGGCTATGCCATCGAGTATGACTACTTTGACCCGCGCGAATTGCGCCGCAGCTTTGAAACCAAGTCCATCAACGGATTGTTTTTTGCCGGGCAGATCAATGGAACCACCGGCTATGAAGAAGCGGCGGCACAGGGCTTGTATGCCGGTGTAAATGCCGCCTTGCAATGCCTGGGCAAAGAAGCCTGGACGCCGGGGCG
Organism: Limnohabitans sp.; assembly: GCA_009693225.1. GTDB lineage: Bacteria > Pseudomonadota > Gammaproteobacteria > Burkholderiales > Burkholderiaceae_C > Limnohabitans. The sequence continues at coordinate 2,140 of SHXP01000046.1, forward strand.
TAACGAAGCTTATCTCGGGGTGCTGGTTGACGATTTGATCAACCAAGGCGTGGTCGAGCCCTACCGCATGTTCACCAGCCGCGCAGAGTACCGGCTGCAACTCCGGGAAGACAACGCGGATGCCCGATTGACAGAGAAGGGCCGCGAACTCGGCTTGGTTGATAACGAGCGCTGGGATGCTTTTTGCCGAAAGCGTGACGCTGTTTCACGTGAAACACAGCGCCTTGCATCAACCTGGGTCAACCCGGCCAACCTGTCCGACGCCGAAGCTGAGCGCGTCTTGGGAAAAACAATCACCCATGAGCACAGCCTGGCCGACTTATTGCGCCGGCCCGATGTCAGTTATGAAGCGCTTATGAGCCTGGAGGGCGGGCGCTATGCTTGTGACGACCTTGGACTTGACGACGATGTTTCACTTGAAACAGTGATCGAGCAACTTGATATTGCAGCCAAATACGCTGGCTATATAGACAGACAGCAGGAAGAGGTCAGGCGCGCGGCAAGCTATGAAGACATGGTGTTGCCCGCCCGGCTGGATTATTTGTCTATTCCGGCCTTGAGCATGGAAGTGCGCCAGAAGCTACATAAACACCGGCCTGAAACCCTGGGCCAGGCTTCGCGCATTTCCGGCGTGACCCCGGCAGCCATTTCTTTGTTGCTGGTTCACCTGCGGCGCGCCCGTTTTGGCGGCCTGGCAGAAAAAGCCGGGGCGGCCGGTTGATGCCATCGCTGGCTGAGGTGCTGACCGATGGCTTGCAGTCATTGTCATTGGACTTGACGGACCAACAACACACATCTTTGCTGGACTACATCGTTTTAATTAATAAATGGAACAAAGTCTACAACCTGACAGCGGTACGAGAGCCTCAGCAAATGCTGGCACAGCATGTTTTGGATTGCCTGGCCGCGCTGACGCCATTGAAACTTCGCTTCGCGCAACCACTGACGATGCTCGATGTCGGCGCCGGCGGCGGTTTGCCGTCGGTCGTCTTTGCGGTTGCTTGTCCCGCCTGGCGCATTACCGCGGTGGACACCGTGGCAAAAAAAGCAGCATTTATTCAAACCACGGCCCACAGCCTGCGTTTGTCTAATCTGCGGGCGGTACACGGCCGCGTCGAGGAGTTGACGGGCAGCTTTGATGTGGTGACATGCAGAGCCTTTGCTTCTCTACAAGACTTTTGTGTTTCTTCCCGGCATTTGTTAGCAGGCGATGGACGATGGGTGGCGATGAAAGCCCGGCTGACGCCGCAAGAAATGGCCGATCTGCCCCCCAATGTCATGGTTGAACAGGTGCAGCCATTGACGGTTCCCGGGCTGGATGCCGAGCGTTGTCTGGTCTGGATGCGACCGGTTTGAATCAGTCTTTGTTTGATCAAAGCCCTGACGGACAGGCTTTTCGGTCTCAACAAGGCGGCGGCCGCGGCCCGGTGCGGTGTTTCACGTGAAACAAGGGACACATTCTGTGTGACGGGCAGTTACACTCTCAGGCCCGCACAGGCTAACAGTCTCAAGGTTCACCCATGGTTGGTATATACGATTACCCGGCTTTTGCCGGCGCAGTCATTGTGTTTCTGGCGATTCCCGGTCCGGGTAACCTGGCTTTGCTGACGGCCACGTCATTGGGCGGGCGCAAAGGCGGGATCAGTGCTACCCCAAGTGTGATTGTCGGCGACCAGGTGCTGATGTGGGCTGCCGCGGCCGGTTTGGCGGCGGGTTTGACGGCGTCGCCGGTCTGGTTCACTGCCTTGCAATGGCTGGTCGCCTTGTATTTGGCTTATCTGGGAATACAAATGTGGAGAAAAAAGGCGGGAGATTCGCCGGGGCTCGATATGTCTTCGGGCCAGTTTTTTCGCCAAACACTTTTCGTCACTTTGCTCAATCCCAAGGCGATCGTGTTTTACATGGCTTTTTCCCCGCTGTTCATCGATGTGCAGCAGCAGCCCGGCTTACTGACATTTGCTCTCATGGCCGCAACGGTTGTTGCATTGACGTTGTTGTACGGGCTGGGTTTGACGGTGTTGCCTTTTCATCTGGCCGGGCGAATGCGTCGATATCCGGTGCTCGGGCAGTTGCTGCACAAAGCTGCGGTGGTGGTCTTGATCGGCCTCGGTTTACGTTTGGTTTTACAGAAATAATCACCATGGCTTATATTTTTTGCATTGCCAATCAAAAAGGCGGTGTCGGCAAAACCACCACCACCATCAATCTGGCGGCAGCACTGGCAGCCATCGGCCAGCGTGTATTGATGATAGATCTGGATCCGCAGGGAAATGCCACCATGGGCTCGGGCGTCGATAAACGTCAATTGAAATTGTCGGTTTATGACGTCTTGCTGGGCGAAAACACGCTGGCACAAGCGCGCACACGCAGTCGTTGGGGCGAGGCCGCGGCCCGTCAGGACATGCCTACCTATGACGTGTTGGGCGCGAACCGGGACCTGGCCGGCGCAGAAATAGAGTTGGTCAACCTGGAGCAGCGCGAAAAACGGTTGAAAAACGCCATCGCTGAATCTATCCATGACTACGATATTGTGCTCATAGATTGCCCGCCGTCGTTATCCTTGCTGACCCTCAATGGATTATGTTCGGCGCATGGTGTGATTGTGCCCATGCAGTGTGAATATTACGCCCTGGAAGGTTTGACCGATCTGGTCAATACCATCAAGCAGGTGCATGCCAATCTCAACAAAGACCTGAAGATCATAGGATTGCTGCGCGTCATGTTCGATCCCCGAATCACCTTGCAGCAACAAGTCAGCGATCAGCTCAAAGCACATTTCGGGGATAAGGTTTTCAACACATTGATACCGCGCAATGTGCGACTGGCGGAAGCGCCAAGTTACGGTTTGCCGGGCGTGGTGTTTGACCCTGCGGCCAAAGGCAGCCAGGCCTTCATCGAGTTTGCCAAGGAGTTGGTACACAGGTTTCAAAACAGTTGAATAACAGCAAACGCAAAGAGAATCAGCCATGGCGACAAAGAAAATCAAGGGATTAGGGCGCGGACTGGAAGCCTTGTTGGGCCCCACGGCCAGCGAGTTCATTCAGATGGCCGCCGCTGACAGTGCGCCCGCGGTGTTGAAACTGGATCAGCTGGTCGCCGGCGTTTACCAGCCGCGCAAGCGCATGGACGAGGGCGCCTTGTATGAGCTGGCTGAAAGCATCAAGACACAAGGCATCATGCAGCCCATTCTGGTGCGCAAAATCGAGGGCGGCGGCTATGAAATCATCGCCGGTGAGCGCCGTTTTCGGGCGGCCAGGCTGGCCGGATTGACCGAGGTACCGGTGCTGGTGCGTGAGGTCAGCGATCAGAATGCCGCGGCCATGGCCTTGATAGAAAACATGCAGCGCGAGAACCTCAATCCGCTCGAAGAGGCCCAGGGTTTACAGCGACTGATAAGGGGATTCGGTTTGACCCATGAGGCTGCAGCCCAGGCGGTCGGGCGTTCGCGCAGCGCGGCCAGCAACCTGTTGCGATTGCTGAACCTGGCCGAGCCGGTGCAAACCATGTTGATCGCCGGTGACATTGACATGGGCCATGCACGAGCCTTGTTGGCATTGGACAAGGCGGCACAAATCACGGCATCCAATCAAATCAGCGCGAAAAAAATGTCGGTGCGCGAGGCTGAAAACCTGGTGAAAAAAATCGGCGCCGATTTTTCGCTGGTTACACAAAAACCGGCCAGGGAAAAATCCCGCGACATCAAACGGCTCGAAGAAGAATTATCAGATCTGTTGACCGCGCAAGTTGAAATTCGGGTGAAGAAACAAAGTAAGCGCTTTGGCAAGATTGATCAATCCGGCGAGATCTCCATCGCCTTCGGCTCACTCGATGCGTTAAACGGATTGATAGAAAAATTGCAGGCAACCTAGGGTTTGCGCAATGGCGGCCAGTGCTGTAAAAAGAGTATGCTTGGTATTGTCTGAACGCTGATCAATGGTTCGGTTTTTTTAATGTCCGCTTTGGAGTTTTTCACATGTCATTCATCCGTCCTAACTGCTTGTCGCACTTGTGTGCCGCAGCAGTTATTACTTTGTCGTCTTCTGCTGTCATGGCGCAAGAAACTTTCAAAATCGGTATTGTTAGTTTCCTCTCCGGCCAGGCCGCTGAAAGCTTCGGTATCCCTGCGGTCAACGGTGCCAAGGTGTTGATCGACGCTTTCAACAAAGGGCAAGCCCCTGCGCCTTACAACAAGCCCGGTATCGGCGGAATGCAGATTGAGGCTATTTATGTGGATGAGGCCGGTGGCGCCACCAAGCAGGTGCAGGAATTGCGTAACCTGTATGAGCGCGACAAGGTCGACGTGGTGGTCGGTTATGTCGGATCGGGCGATTGTCTGGCCGTGGCACCGGTGGCCGAAGAATTGAAAAAATTCCTCATCCTCTATGACTGCGGTACGCCGCGTATTTTTGAAGAAAACAATTTCAAATATGTTTTCCGTACCGCATCACATGCGGCCATGGACAACGTGTCCATGGCGCGTTATTTGAAGTCACGCAAAGTGCCGGTCAGCACTTACAGCATGATTAATCAGGATTACGCCTGGGGTCAGGATTCACGCAAAGACTTTATGCTGTCCATGGCCAACCTGTACCCGGATGCCAAAACAGCGGTCGATCAGTTACCCAAATTCAGCGCCGGACAATACGGAACTGAGATTTCAGCATTGATGTCGCAGCCCGCTGACCTGATCCACTCCAGTTTGTGGGGCGGCGACTTGCAGGCGTTCATTCTGCAATCCGGCCCGCGAGGCATGTTTAAAAAATCGCAGGTGGTGTTGACCGCCGCCGACCATGTGTTACCCGGCCTGGGCAACAAAATGCCCGATGGCACCATCATCGGTGCGCGCGGCGCTTATGGTCTGATGGCCCCGCCTTCCCCCTTGAACACCTGGTGGTGGGACTTGTACAGCAAGGCCAATAATGTTTATCCGGTGCAGGCGCCTTACCGCATGGCTCAGGCGCTCATGGGCTTGAAGCTTGCGGCTGAAAAGGCCATGCAGGTTAACAAGGGTCAAAAACCCACCATGGACCAAATGATGACGGCTTTGCGCGGAAGCGAGTGGATGTCGCCAGCCGGCAAGATTCGCATGGTGCTGGGCAACGGACAGCAGGCGATTCAAGATAGCGCCATCGGCCGTACCAAATGGAGCGAAGAAAAGAAAATGGTGTTGCTGGAAGACATACAGCATTTTGATGCAGAGTGTGTCAACCCTCCGCCCAATATAAAGACAGAGGACTGGCTCAAATCCGGTTTTGCCGGCGCCAAATGCAAATAACAATGTTTGCAAAAAAAGCAAAACACTCTGAACCGGTAACTCATTCATGCAACTTGTATTGACCATTCTGGTTGACGGCCTGAGCTATGCCTCCTGGCTTTTCATTGTCGCCCTCGGCCTGACGCTGGTATTCGGTGTGCTCAAGATACTGAATATTGCGCACGGCAGTTTTTATGCCCTCGGTGCATATGCCGCCGCATCTGCGGTGGCCTGGTTCACCGGCAGCGGTGCGGCGCCACCCTTATCGCTGTTGGCCATGTTGCTGGCAGCCATTGCCGTCGCCTTGCTGATCGCCCCTATGACCGAACGCGGTTTGCTGCGTTTTTACTACGGGCGTGATGAGGTCTTGCTGGTGCTGGTGACTTATGCCATGTTTCTGATGCTGGAAGACATCACCAAACTCATCTGGGGCGCCAACCCGTACTATGTGTCCGAGCCCTATGCCTTGTTCAGCAATATCGATATTGGAAGACAAAGTTATGTCGGCTATGACCTGTTTCTCGTGGTGCTGGCTGTGGTGGTCGGCTTGGCGGTCTGGTGGGGCTTGAACCGGACGCGTTCCGGCAAGATTGTGACGGCTGTTATCCACAGTCCTGAGATTGCGGCGAGCATGGGCATCAAGGTTTCGCGTGTTTACATGGTGTCATTCACGGTGGGCATTTTCCTGGCCGCACTCGGCGGCGCATTCACTGCGCCCATGATCTCGGTTCAGCCCGGTGTATCGGTCGGTGTCATTATTATTTCCTTTGCCGTGGTCATCATTGGCGGTCTCGGCAGTATCGAAGGTGCCGCCATCGGCGCCATCATTGTTGGACTGGCGCGCGCCTTTGCCGTGCATATTGTGCCGGTGGCTGAATTGTTCTCTGTCTATCTGGTGATGGCGCTGGTGCTGGTGTTCAGACCCGAGGGTTTGTTTCAACGTATTCAGGCTCGGAAAATTTAACCATGACCAAGTTGTTGATCAGTGCTTTGCTGGTGTTTATAGCTGCTTTGAGTGCGGGCGCGTTTTTGCCGCGCTGGTTACAGTTCATGCTGACCATGGCCATGGCCAACGGACTGGTTTCACTGGGCATTGTGTTTTTGATGCGTGGCGGTGTGGTGGCTTTCGGTCAGGGCTTGATGTCAGCTATAGGCGGTTACACCGCAGCACTGGTATTCAATATGCTGGGCTGGCAGGATGCAATTTTGCTGCCGTTGCTCAGCGGCGTCATGGCGTGTTTGATCACGGCGCCATTCGGTCCTTTGCTGGCCGGTTACCGGGGTATTTTCTTTTCCATGTTGACGCTGGCCATGTCCATGGTCGGTTATGGCATTCTCGTCAAAACCGACAGCCTTGGCGGCTCTGACGGTTTCAACATGGGGCGCATCAGTGTGCTCGGTCAGCCGCTGGCGGACCAGCAGGTGAGTTTCACCATGTACGCGGTCACCCTGTTTTTTGCGGTGATCTGCGCTTTGTTTGCGCGTATTTATTTTTCATCGACCCGCGGTCTGGTGACCCAGGCCATACGCGATAACGAATTGCGTGTCGAATACATGGGCGGATCGGTCAGCAGCAGCATGGCCATCAACTTCTGGCTGGCTTCTTTTCTTGGCGGCGTAGGCGGCGCACTGGCTGTCATGGCCTTGGGTCATATTGACCCCAACTTCAGTTACTGGACCACCTCGGGTGAATATGTGTTCGTCGCCATACTGGCAGGAACGCAAAGTGTGGTGGCCATCATGTTGTCATCCGTGGTGCTCGAAGTGGTGCGTTCGTTTTCCAGTTCATATTTCCCCAACACCTGGCAGATGGCTCTGGGCTTGTTCCTGCTGCTTGTGATCCGTTTTCTGCCCCAGGGCCTGGGATCACTTCGCCCCGGCAAAAAGGACGCAGCATGAGCGCAGATTTTTTACTGCAGGCACAAGGCTTGAACAAAAGCTTTGGTGCTGTGGTCGCTGCCCAGGATATCAATATCAACATAAGCAGCGGAGAACGCGTCAGCCTGATCGGCAGTAACGGTGCGGGCAAAACCACGTTTGTGAACATGATCACCGGTTACATCCAGCCGGACAGCGGAGAGATACACCTGGCCGGACAACGCATCAACAGTATGACGCCCAGACAAATCACCAGACTGGGTGTGGCGCGCTCGTTCCAGATCCCGCAGATTTATCCCAGCCTGAGCGTGATGGAAAACATGCTGGTCGCACAGGCCTGTCATGAAGACCGTTTGTCATTGTGGCGCCCGGTGCGCACGGCGGCCTCGCAGGAGCGGGCCGAGCAGGTGTTGCTGCGCTTTCGCTTGCAGGGCCAGCGTCAGCGAACTGCGGCAGAGCTGCCCGGGGGCATGCGCAAACTCCTGGATATTGCACTGGCCATGACCGGTCAACCCCGGCTGCTTTTGCTGGACGAACCGACCAGCGGAGTGGCGGCTGAAGAAAAGTTCCCTATGATGGATACTGTGATGCAAGCACTCAGCGGTCAGCCGCTGACCACCTTGTTTGTTGAACACGATATGGACATCGTCAGCCGGTATTGCGACCGGGTGATTGCTTTTTACAGCGGGCGCATCATTGCCGATGATGTGCCCTCAGTGGCGCTGGCCAACGCCGATGTGCGTCGCTATGTCACCGGTGAAACTGGGGCTGCCCATGCTTGAATTGAAAAACATGCATGTTCATATCGCCACTGCCCAGGTGCTGCGCGACTTCAGCTTGTCGGTACGTCAGGGACAAATGGCCGGCCTCGTCGGTCGCAACGGCGCCGGCAAAACCAGCACCATGCGCAGCATCATGGGTCACTTGCCCTTGCGTCAAGGCAGCATGTCTTTTGACGGCCAGGACTTGTGTGCGCTGCCACCGGAAGCGCGCGCCGCTTTGGGCATTGGCTATATGCCCGAGGACCGCGGACTGGTGCCCGAGCTCACGGTCGAGGAAAACATACTCATACCTTTGTGGGTCAGCAAAACACTTAACGTCGACGAGCGCCTGGCGTTTGTCTACAAGGTCTTGCCTGAGCTCAAGGAGATGGCACAGCGAAGCGCTTTGCTGCTCTCCGGCGGCCAGCAAAAACTCGTGGCATTGGGGCGCGCTTTGGCTGTGGGCACGCGCCTGTTATTGCTGGATGAGCCGTTTGAAGGCGTGGCACCGGCCTTGTCGATGCGTTTGTCTGAGGTGATTTCCCGCTTGAAAGGCAGCGAGTTGTCGGTGTTGATTTCTCAATCCAACTTGAACCATTCCAGCGGTTTGCTCGACACGACCCTTGTGATAGAGCGCGGAGCGAATGTGGCGGCAAGCGGGTCTTGAGCCGCATTTAAAAGCAGCCACTGAATAAATGCCCGTTGATTCAGCCGCGCCAAGCGCTGAAAAGCACTGGCCGGCGGCATCAATCCAGAAAAATCTTGCCCGGGTTCATGATGTTTTTCGGGTCCAGTGCTTTCTTGATGGTGCGCATCATGGAGACCGCGCCGGCACCTGCCTCGTTCACCAGAAACTCCATTTTGTGCAAGCCTATGCCGTGTTCACCGGTACAGGTGCCGTCCATTGACAAGGCCCGAGCGACCAACTGGTTGTTCAGGGTCTCAGCGGTGGCGCGTTCCTGTGAGTTGTCCGGGTCGATCAGGTAGCCGAAATGGAAATTGCCGTCACCCACATGGCCGACCAGGAAATACGGTATGCCGGAGGCTTCAACCTCAGCCATCGAATCCAGCAGGCAATCCGCCAGGCGTGAAATCGGTACACAGGTGTCGGTGCTGATGACGCGGCAACCCGGGCGGCTGTTCAAACCGGCGAAATAGGTGTTGTGCCTGGCGGTCCACAAGCGCGTGCGGTCTTCCGGTGTCGTGGCCCATTCGAAAGCCTTGCCGCCGAACTCAGAAGAGATTTCCTGTACGGTCTCGGCCTGCTCCTTGACACTGGCAGGCGAGCCGTGAAACTCCATCAGCAACATGGGCTGCACCGGCAGGCTGACCTTGGAATAAGCGTTGACCATGCGCACCGCGTTCTGGTCGATCAATTCGACACGCGCGATAGGTATGCCCATTTGGATGATTTGAATCGTGGTGTGCACCGCTGCTTCGATAGACGGAAACGAGCAGGTGGCGGCAGACACGGCTTCAGGCAAAGGAAAGAGTTTCAATGTGATTTCAGTGATCACGCCCAGCGTGCCTTCGCTGCCGACCATCAGCCGCGTCAGGTCATAACCGGCGGAGGATTTGCGCGCGCGCGTGCCTGTGCGGATGACTTCGCCGTTGGCAGTGACGACTTCGAGGCCCAGCACGTTTTCGCGCATGGTGCCGTAGCGCACCGCATTCGTGCCGCTGGCCCGTGTGGCGCTCATGCCACCGATGCTGGCGTCTGCGCCCGGGTCAATCGGGAAAAACAAGCCGGTGCTTTTGATTTCTTCGTTCAATTGTTTGCGCGTCACGCCGGGCTGAACAGTGACGGTCAAATCCTCAGGCTTGATGCTCAACACTTTTTTCATGCGCGAGACATCGATACTGATACCGCCTTGAACAGCGAGCAAATGGCCTTCAAGCGATGAGCCGATACCGAAAGGAATGACAGGAACCGAATGCTCGGCGGCGTGTTTGACGGTGAAAGCCACATCGGCCGTGCTTTCGGCAAACACAACGGCAGCAGGCGGCGGCACGGTGGTGTAAGCGGATTCGTCGCGCCCGTGGTGTTCGCGCACCGACATCGCGGTGGAACAGCGATCGCCGAAATGCGCCTTGAGCGCGTCAATCAAAGACGGCGGCACGTCGCGAAGTGTGATGGCGGGCATCAGGTGTTGGGCGGTGGTCGGTGCATTCATGGCGGCGTACTCCTGTGGTTCTGCATTCTAAGCAGAGCAGGCTGAGCACGGAACGGGCATAAACCCAGCCGGAAAAGTAAGAAGGCGTCAG
>SHXP01000047.1 GCA_009693225.1 Limnohabitans sp.
CCGGTAGAAAGCCCATGCCGTGTTGCACCGTCCCGTAGTTAGAGGCCCACATGACCCCGGCCAGTGCCGCCAGTACTGCCCCGATGACAAAGGTGGCCGAGATCACCATATCGGGCTTGACACCCATCAAGGTGGCAACCCGCGGGTTTTCTGCAGTCGCACGCATCGCACGGCCCAGGCGGGTGCCGTTGACCAGCCACATCAGCACGGCCAGGGCAATCGCAGTGACCGCCAGAATCAGAATCTGCGTCGGTGTGATCACCGCGCCGACGACGGGAATCGGGTCGCTAGGCAGCAAGGTGGGAAAGGCTTTGTAATTCGGTTTCCAGATCACCATGGCCAGGGTCTGCAACAGGATGGACATGCCGATGGCGGTGATCAGCGGCGCCAGTTTGGGGGCGCCGCGCAAAGGGCGGTAAGCGATTTTTTCTATGGCAAAGTTCAATGCGGCTGCAACCACGCAGGCGCATATCAGTGAGATCAACAGAATCAGCCATCCGGGCAGACCGAGGGCGTATTCCTGCAACACGCCGATCACCGTCCAACTGGTCAAGGCACCGACCATCAGCACTTCACCGTGGGCAAAGTTGATCAGGTTGATGATGCCGTAAACCATGGTGTAGCCAAGGGCTACCAAGGCATACATACTGCCGAGCACCAGGCCATTGATGATTTGTTGCAACAGGATATCGATGACGACTCTCCCCAGAGGTGCGCGATTGTAGGTAAAAAAAAGCCCTCCGCGGAGGGAGGGCTTACAGATTCAGAACACTTTATCCATCAATCATTGGCATAGATGTCGACATCCTTGGTTTCCTTGATGAACAAGGTGCCGATGATGAAGGTCGCTCCTGCAATGATGATCGGGTACCACAAACCGTTGTACATATTGCCCGTTTGCGCCACGATGGCAAAGGCAGTGGTCGGCAGCAATCCGCCGAACCAGCCGTTGCCGATATGGTAGGGCAAAGACATGGAGGTGTAGCGGATACGCGTGGGGAACATCTCTACCAGCATGGCGGCAATCGGACCGTAGACCATGGTCACGAGTAACACCAGGTAGGTCAGAATAAGAATGACCACCGGCTTGTTGACCTTCATAGGGTCTGCCTTGGCCGGGTAGCCGGCAGCCCTGAGGGTTGCGCTCAGGTTGGCGGTGATGACTGCATCACGGCTTTTCTTTTCATCCGACAGGTTTTTCAAAGCGTCTTCGGCTTTTTTCACAGCCTTGGGATCGACCACATCGGCGGCCTTGAGGTCTTCCAGTTTTTTCTCGGCTGCGGCCTTGGCTGCGGCAACGTCTTCGGGCGTGACAACCGTTGAGATCACGGTTTCACCGACCTTGATGATGGCAGGGGTTCCAGGCGGAGCGATTTCATTGGAATAACTCACCGAATCGCTGGCCAGTTTTTGTTTGACAATGTCACACGATGAGGTGAACTTCACCGTACCCGTGGGGTTGAACTGGAAAGAGCATTCGGCCGGATCAGCGACCACCACCACCTTGTTGGCCTGCTGGGCGGCATGCAAATCAGGGTTAGCCGCTTTGGTCAATTGCTCGAACACAAAGAAGTAGCTGAGCACGGCCAGCAGACAGCCCAGCATGATGATGGGCTTGCGGCCTATCTTGTCAGACAGTGCGCCGAAAAAGATAAAGAAGGGGGTGCCGATGATGAGGGAGGCCGCCACAAACAGATTAGCCGTAGGTCCGTCGACTTTGAGTGACTGGGTCAGGAAAAACAGCGCATAAAACTGGCCGGTGTACCAGACCACGGCCTGACCGGCGGTCAAACCGATGAGCGCCAGAATCACAATCTTCAGGTTTTTCCATTGACCGAAAGACTCGGACAAGGGGGCTTTAGAGGTTTTGCCTTCGGCTTTCATCTTGGTGAAAGCGGGCGACTCGTTCATGGACAAACGGATATAAACCGACACGGCCAGCAAAGCGATGGAGACCAGGAAAGGAATGCGCCAGCCCCAGGCTTCAAATGCATCTTCCCCGAGGGCGGTACGTGTGCCCAGAATCACCAGCAGCGAAAGAAACAAACCCAAGGTGGCCGTGGTTTGAATCCATGAGGTGTAAGCACCGCGCTTGCCGTGCGGCGCATGCTCTGCCACATAAGTGGCGGCACCGCCGTATTCACCGCCGAGCGCCAGACCTTGCAATAAACGCAAGGCAATCAGAATGACAGGCGCTGCCACGCCGATACTGGCATAGGTAGGCAGGATGCCGACGATAAAGGTCGACAAGCCCATGATCAGGATGGTGACCAGGAAGGTGTATTTGCGTCCGATCATGTCGCCCAGGCGGCCGAAGAAAATCGCGCCGAAGGGACGAACAATGAAACCGGCGGCAAATGCCAGCAGGGCGAAAATAAAGGCCGAGCCTTGGTCCAGGCCGCTGAAAAACTGCTTGGCAATGATGGCAGCCAATGAGCCGTAGAGGTAAAAGTCATACCACTCGAACACCGTGCCAAGTGATGAGGCAAAAATAACTTTCTTTTCTTCCGACGACATTGGTCGGTCTTCATGCACGATGGACATGGTGTCTCCTTGAGTTTACCCGCTAAATAAAGGTCTGTGAGTATTTTGGTTGGCAGTACTTGCCAGCGACTGACACTAAACTGAACATGGACTTACAATTCTAGGGTTAACCCTTGATCTTAATTTCATAATGCGGATTGGTTATCGTTTGCGAACAATACCTAACGGCAGCTTACCGACTTGCGTCCAGGCCCGGTCTTTGAACCAGGTATCGCCCTCGAGGTACTGTCGCAGCATGGGAAGTGCATCAAAGCCCCAGAAAATCTCGCCATCCACCTGAACGGACGGCACACCGAACACACCGTCGGCAATGGCTTGTTCGGTGAACGCGCGTAACTGCGCTTTCACATCCTGAGCATCGGGCGATCGAACCGGTTTGAGCAATGCACTCAACCCGGCCAAATGCGCAGGGTCAGAGACATTCTTGCCGCTGGCCCAGACAAACTTGAACAAGGTGTCGCACACAAAACGGTTAGGGTGCCCTTGCGCATCGGTGGCAATGGCAAGCCGCAGCAGCGGCAGCGGATTGAAAGGATGGGCGGCAGGCAATTGCAAATCTATGCCGAGTTGCCGCCCCAGCCACAAAGACTGGCGGTAAGTCCACTCGCGCTTGCCGGCGACCTCTACCGGCCCGAGTTGCCCGTGGTGCTGCAACAGACCGCCGAACAACACCGGCTGATAGCGCACCTGGTAACTCAAGCCTTGCAGGACCTGCGGCAATTGATGAAACGCTAGGTAGGCATAAGGGCTGAGAACATCAAAATAAAAAGTCAATTGCTTCATCTCAATCCTATTTGAAGTGTTGCTCTATGCGTTGTCCCAGCCGCAACCAGACGGCGCGTTGCCAGGCAGGCGTGGCCATTCCCCAGCGTGCAATCTCATCAATGCTGCGCAAACAGCCATGGCATTCATCCGCATCGGTTTTCATGATGCATACAGATACACACGGTGAAACCAATGTCTCTCCTTGAGGCGCACGCCGGACCTGCTGCCAGCGTTGCCGCAGACTCTGCCAGGGGGTATCGGGATGTGACATCTCAGCCAAGCGATAAACGCAACAAAGGGGCACCTTCAGGCACCTGATCACCCGCAGCGAATAACAACTCGGCCACCGTGCCATCGGCCGGTGCCACCACCGTGTGTTCCATCTTCATGGCCTCCATCACCGCCAGCGCCTGTCCGGCCCTCACCTTGTCGCCGACAGCCACTGCGAATGACAGCAATTTACCGGGCATGGGTGCAGCCAGATTGCCGCCGGCGGCAACGGCCTGCGAAGCATGCGCCAGCGGATTGACAAATTGCAGTCTGCACTCGCCGGCATCTGTGAACACATGACTGTCAGGACCGTTGACATAAACATGGCAACGCCAGGACTGCTCACCCCATTGCAGTTGCAATTGACCGGCTTCGTCATGCCAGCTGAAGTCTGCTTCATCGTTGGCAATGTGCAATCGCATACCGCCGCGCACCTCGCATGACAACACGGCGTGCACACTTTGCTCATCCAGGGCGTAGTCGAATCCGCGCGTCGACTGCCCTTGTATCAACCAGTGATTGCGCACTGACCAGGGGTCGGTCCAAGCCTGCTGCGTCGTCATCTCCGAGCGCAATTGCGCGGCGACGGCGGCAACAATGGCCTGATGCACAGGCCAGCCTTGCTGGTGAAACAACGCGGCTTTTTCTCTTTCAATCAAGGCGGTGTCAAGTTGCGCCCGGGCAAATGAATCGGTGCCAAGCACCCGCCGCACAAAGGCCACGTTATTTTGTACGCCGGTGATATGCAATCGGGCCAAGGCCTGATCGAGTCGCGCCAGCGCCTGCGCACGCGTGTCGGCGTGCACGATCAACTTGGCGATCATTGAATCGTAATAAGGACTGATGCTGTCGCCCTCGCGCACGCCGCTGTCAAGACGCACCGCAGACACAGCAAAACGACTGGCCTGCGGCGTGCGCATCACATTCAAGCGACCGACGGCCGGCAGAAAATCGTTGTCAGGGGTTTCGGCGCAAATGCGCGCTTCAATGGCGTGGCCGTGAACCTTTACTTGCGCCTGGGTCAAAGGCAAGCTTTCTCCGCTGGCAATGCGCAACTGCCATTCCACCAGATCAAGACCGGTGACTGCTTCGGTGACCGGATGTTCGACCTGCAAACGGGTGTTCATTTCAATGAAGAAAAAATCCATGCCGCGCTCGGACTGCTCAACGATGAACTCCACCGTGCCAGCACCGACATAGTTGACCGCTCTGGCTGCAGCAAGTGCCGCAGCACCCATGCGTTCGCGCATGTCTTCGGACAAACCGGGCGCCGGGGATTCCTCCAGCACCTTCTGGTGCCTGCGCTGAACCGAACAATCGCGTTCATGCAAATGGATCAGATTGCCGTGGCTGTCACCGAACACCTGAATTTCAATATGCCTCGGTCTTTGTACATATTTTTCAATCAGCACTGCGTCATTACCGAAACTGTTTTTGGCTTCGCGTTGACACGATGCCAAAGCATCGGCGAAATCAGCCGCCTGATGAACAATGCGCATGCCTTTGCCGCCGCCGCCGGCGCTGGCCTTGATCAAAACCGGAAAACCTATACGCTGCGCCTCATTCGCCAGCAAGGAGGGTGACTGGTCCGCGCCGTGGTAACCGGGGACCAGAGGAATGCCGGTTTTTTCCATCAACTGTTTGGATGCGGCTTTCAAGCCCATGGTCTCAATCGCCACCGCCCCGGGGCCGATGAACACCAGACCGGCGCGCGCGCAGGCGTTCGCAAAGTCGGCGTTTTCACTGAGAAAGCCATAACCCGGATGCACCGCTTGCGCACCGATTTGCAAGGCCGCATCCAGAATCCGCTGCCATTGCAGATAACTGTCCTGTACCGACACACCGCCGATATGCACTGCCTCATCGCACGCTTGGACATGCGCGGCCTGCGCATCTGCATCAGAGTAGACAGCGACCGTGCGCACGCCCAGGCGCGCCGCTGTCGCGGCGACGCGGCAGGCGATTTCGCCGCGGTTGGCAATCAGTATTTTGTTGAACATGGCATCAGTAGCGCTTGGCCACTTCTTCGAGCATGACTTCGGTGGCGCCGCCGCCGATGGCCAGCACCCGCGCATCGCGCCACAGGCGTTCGATCGGTGCTTCACGCATATAGCCCATGCCGCCCCAGAACTGCAAACAGCCGCCGACCACTTGATTCACCAGTTCACCGGTCAAGGCCTTGAGCATCGACACCTCCTGAACGATGTCATGCTCCTGCGTGACCGACCAGGCGCAGTGGTACATGAACTGACGGGCGGCACGCGTTTTAGCGTCCAGCATGGCAATGCGTTGCCTGATGTGCTGCATGTCCCACAAGTGTTTGCCGAAAGCCTGACGTTGACGCACATAGTCCAGCGTCAGTTCAATGGCGCGCTGGCAATGGCCGATGGCCATGGCTGCCAATGCGATGCGTTCGGTTTGCAGGTTTTTCATCAACGCATAAAAACCCTTGTCCTGCTCACCCAGCAGTGCCTCGGGTCCGAGCCTGACGTTGTCAAGCACCAGTTCGGCCGTGTCAGAACACAGCCAGCCGGTTTTATCCAGAGAGCGGCCTACGCTGAAGCCCGGCGTGCCTTTTACCACAATGAACATGGACATCTGGTGTTTGCCGGCACCTGTCTTGGCGGCCACAAAGTACACATCGGCATGCACGCCGTTGGTGATGAACATCTTGGTGCCGTTCAATAGCCAGCCGTCCCCGTCCCGTCTGGCCGTGCTGCGCATGCCGGACAAATCAGAGCCGGCGCCGGGCTCGGTCATGGCCACTGCGCTGATGGTTTCACCCGAGATGATGCACGGCAGGTATTTGGCTTTTTGCGCCGCGGTCCCGGCATGGTGCATATGCGGGCTGGCCATGTCGGTATGCACCAGCACGCTGACGATGAAGCCGGCGAAAGTCGATTGCGACAAGGCTTCCGCAAACACCAGATTGGTCAAGGCATCGGCATCAGCCCCCCCGTATTCGCTGTCATACATGAGACCGAAAAATCCGGCCTCGCCCATTTTGCGCAAAACTTCGCGTGGTACCTTGCCCTGCTTTTCCCACTCCAGGCCATAGGGTTCGACTTCGCGCTCAAGAAAGCGCGCAATCTGGTCGCGCAGTGTCTGGTGTTCGGGCAAATGGTAAATATGGTTCATGTTTTTTATCTAAAAAAATTCACATGCGGAACACACCGAAACGTGTGTCGGGGACAGGTGCATTCAATGCTGCTGACAAAGCCAACGCCAGCACCTGTCGGGTATCAGCTGGGTCGATCACGCCGTCGTCCCACAAACGCGCACTGGCGTAGTAGGGGTGTGACTGGCGCGCAAACTGATCTAGCAAGGGTTGTTTGAATCTGGCCTCTTCTTCAGTGCTCCAGCTGCCGCCCTTGGCCTCGATACCGTCACGGCGCACGGTGGCCAGCACGCTGGCAGCCTGCTCGCCGCCCATGACACATATGCGCGCATTCGGCCACATCCATAAAAAGCGGGGATTGAAAGCACGGCCGCACATGCCGTAGTTTCCCGCACCGTAACTGCCGCCGATGATGATGGTGAACTTGGGCACCTGGGCCGTCGCGACTGCCGTGACCATCTTGGCACCATGACGGGCAATGCCTTCGTTTTCGTACTTGCGCCCGACCATGAAGCCGGTGATGTTCTGCAAGAACACCAGCGGGATTTTGCGCTGGCAGCACAGTTCTATGAAGTGTGCGCCCTTTTGCGCCGACTCCGAAAACAGCACGCCGTTGTTGGCGACGATGCCCATCGGCATGCCTTTGATGTGGGCAAAGCCGCAGACCAGCGTGCTGCCGAACCGGGCTTTGAATTCGTGAAACTCTGAGCCGTCAACCACGCGGGCGATGATGTCGCGCACGTCGTAGGGCTTGCGCGTATCGACCGGAATCACGCCGTAAATGTCTTGTGAGTCATACAAGGGCGCGCGCGCCTGAATCACTGCGGTGTCGAAGGATTTACGATGGTTCAATCTCGACACCGCCTGACGCGCCAGGGCAAGCGCATGCGCATCGTTATCCGCGAGGTGATCCGCCACGCCGGATAAGCGCGTGTGCACATCACCGCCGCCCAGGTCTTCGGCGCTGACAATTTCACCGATAGCGGCTTTGACCAAGGGCGGGCCACCCAGGAAAATAGTGCCCTGGTGTTTGACAATTATGGTCTCGTCGCTCATGGCCGGCACATAAGCGCCGCCGGCGGTACAACTGCCCATGACCACGGCGATTTGTGCAATGCCCTGGGCACTCATATTGGCCTGATTGTAAAAAATTCTGCCGAAATGCTCGCGGTCCGGAAACACATCGTCCTGATTAGGCAGGTTGGCCCCGCCCGAATCCACCAGGTAAATACACGGCAGCCGGTTTTGCTGCGCAATTTCCTGCGCCCGCAAATGTTTTTTCACCGTCATCGGGTAATACGTACCGCCCTTGACGGTCGCATCATTGCAAACAATGACGCAATCCACACCGCTGATGCGACCGATGCCTGTGATCACCCCGGCACCGGGGGCGTCGCCGTTGTACATGCCGTGCGCGGCCAACGGGCTGAACTCCAGAAACGGCGTGCCCGGGTCCAGCAATCTGGCCACGCGTTCACGCGGCGGTAACTTGCCGCGCGCCATGTGCTTGGCACGTGCAGCCTCACCGCCACCCTGCGCACTCAGCGCCATTTGCACGCGCAAATCGTCTACCACCGCCTGCATGGCCTGTGCATTGGCGATAAACGCAGCCGACCGGATCGACAGGTTGGAGGTGAGAACGCTCATGCTGTCTCAGTCCTGGATCAATTCAAGCGCCATGGCCGTGGCTTCGCCGCCGCCGATACACAAGGTGGCCAGGCCTTTTTTCAAACCGTGCGCCTGCAAGGCGTGCAGCAGCGTAACGATGATGCGTGCGCCGGATGCACCGATGGGGTGTCCCAAGGCACAAGCACCGCCGTTGACATTAACAATTTCATGCGGGACTTTGAGTTCGTGCATCAGCGCCATGGGCACCACGGCAAAGGCTTCATTGACCTCCCATAACTGCACGTCGCTGACCTTCCAGCCGGCCTTGGCCAGAGCGAGCTGCGTGGCCCCGATGGGCGCGGTGGTGAACCATTCGGGCTCCTGTGCAAACGTGGCGTGACTGACCACGCACGCCAAAGGTGTGCAGCCGAGTTTTTTCGCGGTACTCGCGCGCATCATCACCATGGCGGCAGCGCCGTCATTGATAGAAGAACTCGAGGCGGCAGTGATGGTGCCGTCTTTTTTGAAAGCAGGTTTCAAAGTGGTGACTTTGTCGAGCTTGACCTTGCCCGGACCTTCGTCCACAGACACCACCCGCTCGCCGCTGCGATCCTTGACTGTCACCGGCGCGATTTCTTTGCTGAAAGCGCCAGATGCGGTGGCGTCCTTGGCGCGCTGCACACTGCTCATGGCGAAATGGTCCTGCGCTTCGCGGGTGAACTTGAATTTGGCCGCGCAGTCTTCACCGAAGGTGCCCATGGAACGTCCGGTTTCATACGCATCTTCCAGACCGTCGAGCATCATGTGGTCATAAATTTTGTCGTGACCCATGCGGTAGCCGCCACGGCCTTTCATCAACAGATAGGGCGCATTCGTCATGCTTTCCATGCCGCCTGCAACCATCACGTCCTGCGAGCCTGCACACAAAATATCATGCGCAAACATGGCTGTACGCATGCCGGAGCCGCACATTTTTGACAATGTGACCGCGCCTGAACTTTTAGGCAATCCGCCCTTGAAGGCTGCCTGGCGTGCAGGCGCCTGACCCTGACCGGCCATCAAACAACTGCCGAACAGAACTTCAGTCACGGCTTCAGGCGCAATACCCGCACGCGCTACTGCTGCGGCAATTGCCACACCGCCCAGATCATGGGCGGCAAGAGACGAGAAATCACCCTGAAAACTGCCCATGGGGGTGCGGGCGGCGCTTACAATCACAACGGGATCTGACATGAAAAACTCCTTATTAAAAATTCACATGGATTGACTCAACGCATCGCGTTGAACGACAAAACGTTTGTCTGCCTCATAGGGAAACACATCGTGCACATGACCTTGCCTGATTTTTTCCTTATGCCCTTGCCAGAAACCGGCATCAAGCAAATCGGCATGGTGCTTCATGAACACTTCCCGCACCTCAGGATTACCCAGTAAAAACGGACCGAAGGTTTCGGGGAACACATC
Source organism: Limnohabitans sp. (assembly GCA_009693225.1). Classification (GTDB taxonomy): domain Bacteria; phylum Pseudomonadota; class Gammaproteobacteria; order Burkholderiales; family Burkholderiaceae_C; genus Limnohabitans. Next base: position 9,770 of record SHXP01000047.1, read on the forward strand.
ACGCGGACCGACGTGGTACCAGGTTTCACCGGACATTTCGTCTTCTTCATTGCGCGGCGGCGGAACCCGACGGAAATTGCAATCGGTGATGTATTCAATCTCATCGTAATCGTAAAACACAACCTTGCCGTGGCGCGTGATACCGAAATTCTTCCACAGCATATCGCCGGGGAAAATATTGGCAGCCACCAGATCTTTGATGGCATTGCCGTACTCGATCACTGCACGTTCCATCTGTACCTTGGCTCGAGGTTCGTCAAGTCCCGCGTCAAATGATTCCTGCAAATAAATATTCAAAGGGATCATGCGCCGCTCGATATATGCGTGCTTGAGGACAACTTCCTGTTTGCCGTTATCCGGCCGGACATTGATTTCAATCTGACTGGGTGCGAATTTCTGTATTTCTTCGATCAACTCATCCTCAAAACGCTCGCGCGGAAACGCAACATTGCTGTATTCCAGAGTGTCAGCCATGCGGCCCACGCGGTCGTGTTGCTTGACCAGCATGTATTTGCCCTGTATTTGTTCGCGCGAGGTGTCTTTCTGCGGCGGGTAAAAATCCTTGATGACCTTGAACACAAAGGGGAACGAGGGTTGATCAAACACCAGCATCACCATGCCTTTGATACCCGGGGCGATACGGAATTTATCGGTGCTATGACGCTGGTGATACAGCAAGTCACGGTAAAACAGGGTCTTGCCCTGTTTGGCCAGACCTAGGGCGTTGTAAATCTCGGCGCGTGATTTGCGCGGCATCAGACTGCGTAAAAACTGCACATAGGCTGATGGAATATCCATATCAACCAAAAAATAGGCACGTGCAAAGCTGAACAGCATCAAAAAATCATCTTCTCCGAACAGCGCGGCATCAATCTCCAGCTGGCCCTTGCTGTTGTGCAGAAGAGGCAAGGCAAACGGAATTTCCACAAAACCGTTGATCACCTTGCCGACAATATAGGCTGCCTTGTTTCTGTAAAAAAGACTGTTCAAGACCTGAATCTGAAAGTTTGCCCGTAACTTAGATTGGTCCAGACGCTCGCGCACATTGCGCAAAACATCTGCCGCATCACGCTCGAGATCGGCAAACGGACGCGACAAATTGAAGTGCTGCACGATGCGGACTATGGTGTCAGAGAGATTGTCCTTGCCCGGATACCAGGCCTGGTAAGTCGGCAGCGCGTGCGGTTCATCGCTTTCTATGTACTCGGTACTGACAGCAGGGCGCACAAAAATAAATTCGTTTTGAAAATAACTGCGATCGAGAATTTTGGTGGTCACTGAATTGAAAAAGGTTTCAGCCAACTCCGGCTGAAAATGGTCAACCAGCAAACCGATGTAGTGCAGCTTCACTTGCTGCCAGATATCCGGGGGTTGCTGAGCGGCCTGAAATTCATTTTCCATCACCGCCGAACACTCCTTAACCCGCAAATCATAAAACTCTATGCGTTCGCGCTGAGCACGCTGCTGACCGTGCCAATCCTGGTTTTCGAAGCGTTGTTTGGCTTTGGCTGATTCCTGGCGGAACAACTGGTAATGCCGGTTGAAGCCGTCTATCATGGCCTGTGCGATGCCGTAGGCCACGGTTGAATCAAGTCGTTGTGGAAACATAGTGCGTCTGCCTCAGGATGCGGCTCGAGGATAGCGCTTGAAGCCATTGCGAAACACTTCTACGACTTCTTCAGAATTGCTCATGGTGACCTGCAAATCCTTGACCAGGCCGTCACTCAAGCCGTAGACCCAGCCGTGCACGCTGATTTTCTGTCCGCGCGTCCAGGCATCCTGCAACACATTGGACAATGCGACGTTGCCGACTTGCTCGATCACATTCATTTCACACAGCACTTTTTCCAGCTCTAATTGTGGCAAATGATTCAATCGCTGGCGATGCCGCAAATGCACATCCTGTACATGCCTGAGCCAGTTATCGGCCAGACCGATACGCATGCCACGCGCGGCAGCCTGCACACCGCCGCAACCGTAATGGCCGACCACCATGATGTGCTCGACACGCAAATGCTCGACGGCGAATTGAATCACCGACAAGGCATTCAAATCAGAGTGCACAACCAAATTGGCCACATTGCGGTGGACAAACACTTCGCCCGGATCCAGGCCGATGATTTCATTGGCCGGCACCCTGCTGTCCGAACAACCGATCCACAGGTATTTGGGAGACTGTTGTCTGGCCAGTTTTTCAAAAAAACCGGGGCGCTCACGGTTCATCCTTTGCGCCCAGGCCCGGTTGTTGTCAAACAAATCATCAAGTTTTTTTTGCATAGTCAGGCTTTTTCTTTCTGGCTGTGTCTGGTTAACAATTGTCTGGCCTCTTTTTCATGCTGCTTGACTTCTTCCAGGTTGACCTGGATTTCACGCATCTGGTTCTCGAGTTGCTTGCGGTGGTCCCCAAGCACGGCAATGAATTTCTTCAGCTGAGGCACGGTATCACGCGGACTGTCGTACATGTCAATGATGTCCTTGGCCTCCATCAAAGACAGCCCCAGCCGTTTGGCCC
>SHXP01000048.1 GCA_009693225.1 Limnohabitans sp.
TGTGAATCTGATATCTTTCAATCTGGCTGAGGTGCTTGTAATTCATCGGGCAACTTCGACTTGCAGGTCAGGAAGCCTTGGATGCTAAACATCCTCAGCCTACTTAATGCGGTTAATCAACGTTGCACTTCGTACTTGAATCCGCCTTTACCTATAACGCTTGAGTCAGGCCTGTGGATGACTTATACAGTGACTTTTGCAGAGAATCCCTAGATTAACGCTTGAGCAATACCCGCAAAACGGTTTGCACCCGCTGCGCAGCCTCAGCCTCATAGCCTGACTGCAACACGGTTGCCACGTCCTGCGCCCAGGTTTGCGCCGGTGGTGCTTCATTACGTTTGGTGAGTAATTGCAGTTGCAGATTACGACGCACCTGCTGGTGTGCCACCGGCGTGTTCACCTCAGCCGCCATTTCCAGACGCAACAAGGCGGTTGCGGCATCGCCTTTGGCGCCGGATTGCAAGGCCTGCACCCATGCTTGGCGTTGCGCCGCATTGATGCGGTTACCCAGTTCCCTGGCAGCCGGCAATTGTTCTGCCTGGCGTTGCTCCCAGGCGGATAACAAATGAACCAGAGTCTCGCCATGTGCTTGCATGGTGAGTTTTTTCAAGGCGTTTTCAGCCTGTTCGATGGCATTGCGCTGAGCACGGAACGCGGCGTCTCCCAGGCGCGGGCCACGGTCTGCAAACGGTTCGCGTTCGCGACCGCGCGGCGGTGCATCGCGCTCGTTGCGGCGCGCACCGGGTTTGTCGCCAAAACGACCTGCAGCCACAGGCTCGGTTTTCTTCTGGCCGGGCCGGTCGTCGCCACGCACTGCCACCACTTTTTTTGCGGGCGCGGGGGTTTTGAAGGGGGCAGGCGCCGGCGTTTCTTCTCTCTGGGCATCAGCGGTAGCCTGGGGGTCATCGGTTGAAGAGGGTTCTGCTGTTGTCTCTGTGTTTGCCTGCAGATCGCCGTCTGCATGCGCGTTGTCAGCAGATTCGGACACTGGATCAGGTGCCTGGCTGACCTGTTCGGCGGCCGCCTGGCTGTCCGGCGGAGGCGCAGAAGCAGCCACGGCCTTGCCGGTGATCACCAAGTTCAAATGCTGCATGGCCTGGCGGATCAGCAAAGCATCGCCCTGGGCAATGGCTTTCTCCAATGCGTTCGAGGCATCGAGTACGGCCTGGTCGTGCGCCGACAAAGCGCGGCCTTGCACCGTGCGTTCCTGAGTTTTGCGCTGAAAGGCTTCGTCCAGAGGTTGACTGAAAGCGTCCCAGAGTTTTTGCGCCAGCTTTCGGTCCAGCGCAATCGATTGCGACTCTGCTTGCCAGCGTTGCTGCAAGGCCTTGACCGCATCAATGCGCAGACTGGCCGCTGCCGCCAGTTGTTTGGCCTCTTCAATCATGGCGCGGCGACGGGTAATGCTGGCGTTCTGCGCCTGCTCCAGTGCGGCGTGCGAGGCCGACATGGCGGTCTTCCACTGGGTCTGCATTTCGGCAAAGGCTTTTTCACTCAAATGGCCGCTGGTGCGCCAGCGCTCCGAGAACTGGTGAAGTTCACGCGCCTGTTTTTTCCAATCGGTATTGCCTTCGTGGGCCTGGGTCCAGGCTGCCACTTCGGCCAGCAAAGCCAGACGCTGCTCACGATGCACCTGCGTTTCAGCTTTGGCCTTTTCCAGCCATTCCTGCACAAACGGGTAAGCGCGATTACACGCCTGGTTAAAACGCTTCCACAAAGCGTGGTTGGGCTGACCGCCCTGATCGGTTTGTTTCCAGGCCTCGCGCAACTGACGCAAGCTGTCCTGTAATATGCGGCCAGTGACCACCGGCACCCATTCAGTCACTTCCTTTGCGGCGAGCGGGGATTTGCCCTTGATCCTGACTTTGACCGGTGCAGCCGCATCGGCCGCTGTTTCAGCAACCGCTTCAGAGGCCGCAGGCGCAGCCTCATCAGCTTGCACCTGAGAGACCGGCGTCGGTGCATCAACTGCCTCAGGGTCTGGGGTATGGGGTTGCGGCGATTCGGCAGGGGGTGCATCCACTGCAAGCCCTGGCGCTACACGCGCAGGTGCGGCTTCTTCAACAGCTGGAGAATCAGCATCAGCCGCAGGGGGATGCTGTTGCTTAGCTGGTGCGGACTTGTCTGTCTGCGGTTTCAGCGGTTTGAGCAAAGCTTCAGCTTTGGCCACCAGCTCAGTGCGGATCTGGTCGGCGCGCCAGCGCTGCCAACCCTCAAGTTCCGCCGCCTTGGTCAAAGCCAGCTGGGCTTTTGTCTCAAGCTCGTTATCAAGCAGCCTCGCGTGGGTTTTCAGAGCCTGTTTCAAAGCGGCGGCAATAGTCGATGTCTCCTTGCTACGGCCTTGCAACAACTCGGCATCGAGTTGCTGCAACAAGGCCTGCACAGATTGCTGAGCCTGCGCCTGCAAAGCCGGGTCGACCGGCGGGCGAACCGGTGCTGCCTGCGCGGTTTTGACGGCCGCGCCGCGCAAGTGCCGCAACTGGTCAGCCCAGGCAGGCACGACGGGCAAAGGCAGACTGGCGTCCTGTGCTACGGCCTGCGTCTGGGCCAGGGCGGCTGAAAACGCATCCCATACCAGTTGGATATGCTGGGCGCTTTCGTTGAGTGTCAACGGGTATTTGAGGTCCACGCTTTGCCAGTGGGCGTCGCCACTCAAGGTCTGCCATTCATGGCGGAAACGGTCAATATCCTGGGCCAGCGCGGCTTGCAATTCAAGCGCCTCTGTCCAGGTTTTGGTCGACAGCATTTCGATACGCTGGCCCATCAACAAAGCGGATTCGCGCAAAACCTGGGCCCGGTGCGCCAGTTCTTCAATGTGCTTGACACGGTCGGCCAGCGCCAGACGCAGACCGGCCAGAGGTTCGCGCGACAGCGGCGCGCCGGCCTTGGCCGTGTCGCGCGCCCAGGCCATGGCGTCTGCCACGTTCAGCCGGCTGACGGCCAGCAAGGCCCGCGCCTTTTCGGCCCACTCCTCGGCCAAGTGGTCCTGGGTTTTGGCGCGACGCAATTCGTAGATTTTCTCTTTCACCGGTTTGGCTGCACCCTTGTCTCGCGCGCTCAGTTCTTTGAACACTTGTTGCAATACATCAAGCGCAGGCCCGGTGGAAAGCCAATCACGCACACGTGTCAGGCGCTCGCTGGATGTTGCGGCAGTCAATGCGCCGCCGGTGATGGCATCCAGGGCGCTCAGGTCAGAGGAACTGTTGGTAGGGGAATTCACGGCGTTCAATTCGCTAAGTTGTACCCTTTCGGGCTAACCAGCGTATTGTGACAGGGCTCAAAGGGCCAAAGCTTAAAATGCGGCTATGCAACTGATCGAATCTTTCAAACAATCGGCCAAAGTATTCTTTACCGACGTGGGTCAGGGCTTTTTTCTGATCACCCACAGTGGTCTGGCCCTGCTGGGTCTGGCGGTTTTCTGCTTTCTGGTCGTCTTCAGTTCCCAGCCCGATTTGCGCTCGAGCGTCGAGGTAGAGCTGATAGACTGGTTGCAAAGCCGCCACGGTCTGGACTTCGGTTTCAACGACGACGCCAGCGCTGTCGACCGCGCCACTGCGGTAGATCCTCAGGATTTGCCCAAAGAACAGGCCGCCATGGCGATGTGGCTGAGCCGCAAATACCGGGTAGCCCCTGAACCCATCAGCGCACTGGTGGCGGAAGCCTACGAGCTTGGACCGCAGAAAAAACTTGAACCCACGCTGATCCTGGCTGTCATGGCTGTGGAATCCAGCTTCAACCCCTTTGCCCAAAGCAGCGTGGGGGCGCAAGGCCTGATGCAGGTGCGCACCGATGTGCACACTGAAAAATATGACAACTTCGGCGGTGAATTTGCCGCCTTTGACCCGATTGCCAATATGCGCGTCGGTGCCAGAGTGCTGCGCGAGTCCATTGACCGCAACGGCGGTATTGAAGCCGGTCTGCGTCAGTATGTCGGCGCCGGCAACAGCGGCGAAGATGGCGGCTATGTGGCCAAGGTACTTGCCGAACAACAACGGCTCAAGGACATTGCCGGCGACAAACACGTGTCCATTGCTGCCAACAAGCCGCCCGCCGAAGACGGTCTGATCGAATTGTGGGACAAGGCCAAAAGCCTCAGCCCCTTCAAACCTGCCAATACAAAACCCTGATACTTTTTAGACGGAGAAACCATGTACCCACGTTCGCAACTGATGGCTCAAACAGACCCTGAACTCTGGGCCGCCATCCAGGCTGAAAACCAGCGACAGGAACACCATATCGAATTGATTGCGAGCGAAAACTACGCCTCACCTGCCGTCATGCAGGCTCAGGGAACGCAACTGACGAACAAATATGCCGAGGGTTATCCGGGCAAGCGTTATTACGGCGGCTGCGAGAACGTCGATGTGGCTGAGCAACTCGCCATCGACCGGGCCAAGCAATTGTTCGGCGCAGACGCGGCCAATGTGCAACCGCACTGCGGCGCATCGGCCAACCAGGCGGTGTTTCTGGCGTTTTTAAAACCGGGCGAGACCATCATGGGCATGAGCCTGGTCGAAGGCGGTCACCTGACACACGGCATGCCGCTGAACCTGTCTGGCAAATGGTTCATGGTGGAGAGCTACGGCTTGAATGCCAAAGAGGAAATTGATTACGACGCCATGGAAGCCAAGGCCCATGCCACCCACCCCAAGCTGATCATCGCCGGCGCATCGGCTTACAGCCTGCACATCGACTTCGCCCGTTTTGCCAAAGTGGCCAAAGACATAGGCGCCATCTTCTTGGTCGACATGGCGCACTACGCCGGGCTGATCGCCGCAGGTGTCTACCCCAATCCGGTACCGCACGCCGATGTGGTGACATCCACCACCCACAAAAGCCTTCGCGGACCGCGCGGCGGCATCATCCTTATGAAAGCCGAACACGAAAAAGCCATCAACAGCGCGGTGTTCCCCGGCTTGCAAGGCGGCCCCTTGATGCACGTTATCGCGGCCAAAGCGGTGGCGTTCAAAGAAGCGCTGGACCCGGGTTTCAAAACCTATCAGCAACAAGTATTGAAAAACGCGCAAATCGTTGCGCAAACCTTGACCGAGCGCGGCCTGCGCATCATCAGCGGCGGTACGCAAAGCCATGTGATGCTGGTCGATTTGCGCGCCAAAGGTATCACCGGCAAAGCCGCTGAGGTGGCCTTGGGCAATGCGCACATGACCATCAACAAAAATGCCATTCCCAACGATCCTGAAAAACCCATGGTCACCAGCGGTGTGCGCATCGGCACCCCGGCCATGACCACACGCGGCTTCAAGGATGAAGAAGTGCGCGCTACCGCTCATCTGATTGCCGATGTGCTGGAGCACCCGAATGATGAGGCGCACATCGCAGCGGTTCGCGCCAAAGTGCACGCCTTAACCAGCCGCTTTCCGGTGTATGGGTAAGGCGTTATGAAATGCCCTTTTTGTAGCCATGTGGAGACCCAGGTCATGGAGACCCGCATGTCTGAAGAGGGCGACTCCATCCGTCGCCGCCGGTCCTGCGGCCACTGCGAAAAACGGTTCACCACTTACGAACGCGCCGATGTCAGCTACCCGGCCGTGGTGAAAAAAGACGGCAGACGCATTGACTACGACCGCGGCAAACTGCGCGGCTCGTTGAACTTGGCTTTGCGCAAACGCCCGGTCAGTACCGAGCAGATTGATGCGGCAATCGAACGCATCGAGGACAAACTGCTGACATTGGGGCAACGTGAAGTTGCCTCGACCCGCATCGGTGAACTGGTGATGCGCGAGCTGAAAAAGCTCGACAAAGTGGCCTATGTGCGCTTTGCCAGCGTTTACCGCAGCTTTGAGGATGTCGATGAATTCAAAACCCTGGTGGATGAGTTCCGCCGGTAATACATCACATTCAAACGGTTAACAGCGCACAGTTTCAGTGTCTGTTTTTTTGCAAGATGGCGGACATGCACCCGCCATTTTTTTTGTTTGAATCACATCGGACCGCCGGCGCTTCACAGCCATTGAAGCTGTGCGCCCCGCGTCATCACAGCGGCTTCAGCCTGACCGAACTCTGCGTGGTTGCCGCACTCATTGGCATTGCCGCAGCCATGGCGGCCCCGGCCATCGGCCAGTGGCACTGGCGCGCGCGCGTGGAAAACACCGCGCATGCCTGGGCTGCAGACTTGCAATCGGCACGCTTGCATGCGCTGCGCACCGGCCGGGCCATGCAGTTGCAACGCCTCAGCGGTTGCACGCAAAACAATCTGCCCAATGGCGACTGGCGCTGCGGCTGGGAACTGGTGAACCCCGCCGACAGCAGCCAGAGCGCGGTCCTCAGCCATGCGCTCAACGGCGAACTGAGTGTGGTGCTGGCTCCAGCGCAAAACCAGTTGCCCGTCAATGCACAAGGCGAACCGGTCGCAGACGGTCTGCGGCTGGTCATACAACCCGCGCAGCCCGGCAGCAAGCCGGTACTCAGCATTTACATCAACACCGCCGGGCGCTTGCGCATGGTCAATGCAGGCAACTGCTCATGAGACCGCTGCTTCGCCGCTCGGAGGGTTCTTCCATACTTGAGGCGTTGGCGTTGCAGCAAGCTGTGGCCATGGCGCAGGATCTGTGGCAACGTATGCAAGTGCATCCCGGTGCCTGGCAGTGATACCAGCTGGACCTGGATACCGCAGCAGCAGGCGGCGATTGCCAGCGGCTGAGTTGCAATGTACAACAATGGGCACAGGCCGATCTGGCTGAATGAATGGCGTCAACGTCTGCCGCAGGCGCGCGCGCCTGAAAACCCTGGCCGGCACTGATCCGGTGGCGAAAGTGACGCGGCAATCCCGGCCAGTGTGCCCGGCTGCCCGCCGGCATACAGTTGCTGGCAAACCGCATGGCGGCCTTGATGTGATGCACAAGCAACGACAACTTCAACAAGGCCAGGGACTAGTGCAATGCATGGTCGGTATGAGCCTGAGCCTGCTGGTGGTAGTGGCGGCATTCAGTGCCTTTGCCTGGATTCAGCGCACCCAGTTGATGTTGCAGACGCAGGCGCAAACGCAACTGCGCTTGCACACTGCTATACAGTTATTGCGCGAGCGTGTACAACGCGCAGGCGCACCCGAACTGTCGCTGGATGCACAGGGTATGGCGGTGCTCCAGCGCTTACCGTCAACGCTCAGCGGCAGCGACACCGGCTTACAGTTGAACCAGTGGCGTAGCCTGACGCCTGCCGACTGCCAGGGCCACGAAGCCTCCACCCTCCCCTGGCTGCAGGACGACTTCAGACGCAACATGCAGCGCGAACTCAATTGTAAGGACACGGCGCGCGCAGCAATAGCACCTACCAGGCGCTGGCCGAGCAAATCGACGATCTGCGCCTGCGTTACGCCGAGCGAACAGGCCCGGCGGGTACCGACCCGTCGCTTCAAGCATTGCAATGGCGCAAGGCAAACCAGATCAACGACTGGCAACAAGTGCGTGCTGTAGGTTTGAGCCTGCAACTGCGTCCGGACGGCATCACGCTCACCCCGGGCAATTTGTCGTCCAACACGCAAACGCCTCTGAAAAACGGCGCCAGCGCATGGTGGACTGTGTTTTTTCTGAACCATGCCGGCCCATGAAAGCCGCGAAAATCATTCATCCAAAAGGTCTGGCGCTGCCGACCGTATTGGCACTGTCCATGCTCAGCAGTGTGCTGCTGCTGGCTTGCTGGCGCAATATCGCTTTGTCGCAGGGGTGGAGTCGCAGCAGTGTCGAGCGCTGGCAATTGCGGCAGGCCGCCTTATCAGCCATATGCCGCGCAGCCACGGCCATCTCATCGCCTCATGCGCGTGGCAATCCTGATACGCGCATTTCTTTTCCTGCAGATGCCGCGCAATGGGTTTAATGGCAGACACGCTTACCGTTCAACGGCTGTGCGCAAGGTATTTGCAGGCCGCTGCTGCATACGGGCAACCTGCGCAGCGACTGGTTGAACCGCAAAACTGGCGCCATCAGTCTGCCTGATCAAGGCGGTCTGAATCTGCTGTACTGGGTCGAGGTACTGCCTGCATCAGCCAACGCGAACAATCCAGGCGTCAATTTCACTTACCGAATCACGGCGCTCGCGCAGGATCCGGCTAGAAACACTCAGGCCGCCTGGCAGGCGGTGTAGCAGCCCGTCGCCATGCCAGTCAGTGAAGGCGCGGTCCGCTTGGCGGATATGCAAAGCGTTCTGGAGTTGCAGCCATGACTTTGAGCCGTTCTCAACACGGATTCAGCCTGCTTGAATTGATATGCGTGATGGCCATCATCGGTCTGTTCACAGCTTTTGCCATGCCGGTCTACCAGACGGCACAGGCACGCAGTCAACGCCAGTTGGCCAAGGTGGCTTTGATGAAGTCGGCGCAATGGCTGGAACAGGCAGCGACCAGTCAGGGAAGTTACCCGGACACCTTGCCCGAGGCGGTATGGCGCACGGCAGAATTACGCTATCGGCTCAGCATCAGCAGTCAGGGGCAGAGTTACCTGCTGACTGCGACTCCATTGGGCGCGCAAAGCGCAGACACTTGCGGCGCACTCACACTCAGTCATGCCGGACAAAGAGTTGCGCAAGGCGATGTCAGCAGTTGCTGGTCAAAATGATTGCCGCCAGGATTTTCTGTTCAGCTTGCCAATGAATACGACTGACCTGTACGTATGAATATGAACATTGAAACCCGGCTTTATTGAGAGTCATAGATAAGTCTGCAAAGACCAGGTTTCAGCAAGACTATGGAGTGTCAGCAGCGCGTATTCCTGTATTGCGACAAGGACTGAAATCATCTAGACTTTTATATTTTTAAGTTTAACTATTCAGGAGTTGCTTTCATGTTCCGGATCTATCGGCATATTTCCCTTTTTCTTCTTTCCCTGGGTCTGTTATTCAGTATGAATGCCAAAGCTGCCGGTTCGGTGGAAATGCAAGTTGAATCCCTGATCCGCCAGGCACTGCAGGGCTACAACAACGCCATGGAAGCCGAAGATACCGCTGAATGGTTGAAATATTTTTCCGATAAGGCGTCCCGCCAAAGTCCGCTCGGAAATCAAAGCGGCAAAAAAGATTTTGCCGAATTTTTCAATGCCGAATTCAAAGCGTTCAAAGCAAAATTCGAGGTCAAGCAAATCATTGTTCACGGACGCAACGCTGCGGTTGTTTTTACTTGGGATGCGCAGCACAAGGCCAGCGGTGATTTTCTCAAAGTCCCGATGGCTGCCATCTACGACATGGATTCCAGCGGGCGTTTTTCTTCCATCTCTTACTACTATGACACCGCCAAACTCGGCAAGTTCCGCAACGACATGGCTGGTTCCGGCAATTGATTCGCTGATTTCTCTCATCCATTCCAACAGGTTATTCACCCATGAAATTACTATCTGAAACGGGACTGAGACGCATGGCTTTGTCCCTCACGCTGGTCGTGGCATGCCTGCCGATGGCTCACGCACTAGAGGAAGAGCCTGCCTGCCCTTCTTACTTTGATGAGAGCCAATGCAAGTTTGAAAATGAAAGCCTCTCTTTGTTCATCAAGGGACGCGATGCCTACGATCACGGCCGTGAAATTGGCGATCTGACTCAAGCCCGCGAAATCGGGTACCAGTTGGCAGCGCGCAAAAACAAAAACGGACGCGCCTTGCTGAAGATGATTTACATGGAGATCCGTATGGGCGGGCACAAAAACTACGTGCAAGCTTACGATTGGGTGCAGGAGGCCATGCAACGCAACGAAAGCTATGCTCGACTGGATTTCAAGACAGTTCTGGACGCCATGAAAAAACGCATGACGCCTGAACAGCTCGCCGAGGTTCAGGCCAAATACCCGTAAACCAGGCTTGCAGCCATACCGCAAGTCGGTGAGCACAATAGAAAAGGGCCGCATCTGCGGCCCGTTTTTTTCTCGAAACACTTTTTTATTGCTTGAGCTTGATTACTGTTTTTACATAAATAGCCGTGAGATCGATTTTTTCTTCATCAATGATGCCCTTGAATGAAGGCATGCCTTTGGGTTGACGGCCATTGGTAATCACACCGGCCACTTCTTCAGCGGTCAATTTGGTGACACGCAAATCAGCACCGTAACCGCCTTCATTTTGTCCGCCACGCCCGTCGGGCATGTGACAAGTTGTACAAAATCTGGTGAAAGTTTCCTTGCCACCCCCGCGAGGCACCACAATGACCGGGCGTTCTTCCTCTTGCGCAACTGCCGCGATGGGCAAACATGTAGCGATGACTGGCACACACATGGCCAGGCCGCTCAGCAAATTTGATATCTGGACTTTCGTCACTTCAATCTTACCTTTTTCTTCAGAATGTATAAATATACAAGTTAAAAAAAATGCGGTCCGGTGCTGACACTAGACCGCATTCATTCACAGCTGCTTAGGGCAGAGCGAACACATAGAGCATGTTGCTGGGAACCTGACTTTTGAGTTCAGGAGTAGCAGACACGAACCACTGGGGCCATGCGCCGCCAAGGCCGACTTCGATGGCAATGTATTGCTTGCCATCAGACATGAAGGACATGGGAGGTGCATTGATGGCAGAACCGGTTTCGAACTTCCACAGTTCTTCCAGGGTGTTGGCATCGTGTGCAACCACCTGGCCTTCAGCATAGCCCGAGAAAACCAGACCACCGGCGGTGGACAGCAGTCCGCCGAGTTGGGGGTGCTTGGTGTAGGCTTTCTTGGCGACCTTGCCGGTTGACACGTCAATGGCCGTGATACTTCCGCTGATACGGCCGCAGTTCGGGTCATCGAAGGTGGTGAACGGTGCACCGCCAAGGAACAGTTGACGGTCTTTGGCATCAAATCCGACCTTGGCAACTTCCGCAAAAGCCTTGTTACAACCTTCAATGGTCGGGATGTAGTACATACCGGTTTGCGGGCTGTAAGTTGTCGGGGGCCAGTTTTTACCACCCATGTGTCCGGGTTCCAGCACGCCTTCCACAGTGCCGCGACCAGTGGTAGCGGAACCACGTGAAGCTGCAGTGCCCTTCATATAAAGCTGGACATCAGACTTGGGGTCGTAGGCTTTGGGTTTGCACTTGGAATCCAGGCCACCGCTCCAGTTCAGCTTGTCAACGAACTGGGTTCCCCACAAGCATTCGCCGGTTTTGCGATCCAGCGCATAGGCATAGCCGTTGCGGTTGGCGTGCAAAGTAGTGCGAGTGAACTTGCCATTGACCTGAGTGTCGACGAATGTGTTTTCAGACACAGAGTCGTAGTCATACGGATCGTTGGGGGTGTGTTGGAAGCCCCATTTGATTTTGCCGGTGTCTGCATCCATCGCAATCGTGCTGTCTGTCCACAGGTTGTCGCCGGGACGGAAAGCGTTGTCCCAGTCGGGACCGGGGTTGGCTGTGCCCCAGACGATGAGGTTGAGCTCAGGGTCATAAGAGCCGGTCACCCAGGTGGAACCGCCGCCGGTTTTCCATGCGCCGTGGTTGTCTTTCCATGTTTCATGGCCAGGCTCGCCAGGGCCGGGAATGGTGTAGGTTCTCCAGCGGCGCTTGCCGGTTTTAATATCCAGCGCTTCGATCCAGCCGCGTACACCGTATTCGGCACCAGCCATACCGGTGACAACCATGTCTTTGACGATCAAGGGTGCGTTGGTGATGACTTCTGATCGGCCGGGGTCAGCAACCTGAGCTTCCCAGACTTTAGTGCCGTCTGTCTTGTTCAGCGCAAGAATACGGCCGTCAATCACAGGGGAAATGACCAGGTTACCGGACAACACTGCACCACGGTTGTTGATACCGCAGCAGGCCACGGTGGTGGAGTAGTCGGGATCAGCAGCGGGTTTGTACTGCCACACCATGCGCGGTACGCCGCCACGGGTGTCAAGTTTGGTGACATCGCCCCAACCGGTGGTCAGGTACAGGAAACCGTCTTCAGCCACAGGTGTGCCTTCCAGGCCGGAATACTGCCACTGTATAACATCCTTGCCGCCGCCTTGAGTTCCGCCCATCGCCCAGGTGAAAGCCACACGCAGATTTTTGACGTTTTTGGTATTGATCTGGTCCATACCGGAGAAACGGTGGGCTTCCAAATTACCATGGTGATTAAGCCAGTTGCCAGGCTCTTTTTCGCTGTTGACCAGCCTGTCGGTGGTGACATCACCAGCACTCGCACCCAAGGACAGCATGACACTGGTCATGACTATCCCGAATGCAGCACTGAGTCGCCGTACGTTTTTTTTCATTCGTCTTTCCCCTGAAAAAA
>SHXP01000001.1 GCA_009693225.1 Limnohabitans sp.
GCCCACTTGCAAGCCGCTGGTGTTTTCAACAGTTGCTGGCAATGTACCAACTGTGCCAGTAGCTTGACTAATAGTGACGTCACGTCCATCCAGTGTGAACAAGCTATATGAGCCAACATAGGTGGTGGCTGCTGCCAATTTCAAACCAGTAGTGGCTGCTGACAATGTCGTAAGCGTCAAATTGATATTGCGACCATCTGCAGCAAGCAGAGTAACGCCAGTTTTATCATCGCCTGTATCTGATGCAGTAACTCCGGTTTGAGAAGTGATTGCATTAATGGCATTAACAGCTGCTTTACGAGACAGGCTGGTATCTAGAGATGTTGTGAATTGATCAGTCACAACACCGTTGATTGTCACAGTGCCACTGGATACAGCAGTTTGTGCTGTCATTATTGTTCCAGAGATATAGTTGCCCTCGGCTCGAGCATAAACACCACTTAAATTCGCAACCCGATTAATAGCGGCTGCTTTGGCAATGGCACTTGTAGCTTTACCTGCCAATGGTGAAGCTGTATCGTCGTCTGCCAAAGAAGCGCCAACGGCGACGCCATTCAAATAGAGAGAACTAGCTGCTAAAGCTGCTCGCGTTGCTGAAGTGCCAACGGCCGACTGCAAAAACGCTTTAGAACCAATACCAATGTCCTTGGTTTTCAAGGAATCAAAACCAATTTTCATAGTGTCACCAGAATTGACGCCAGATTGAATGACCACGTTTTGTGCGGTGCCGTCCAACAGCTTGATGTTGTTGTGGTTGGTTTTGGTGGCGATGTCGTCAATTTGTTGTTTCAGCTGAGAAATTTCCAATTGCAGTGAAGAACGATCGTTGTCGTTCAAAGTGCCGGTGCCGGCTTGCACAGCCAATTCACGCATGCGTTGCAGAATGTCGCCGACGTTGCCAATTGCACCTTCAGCGGTTTGTGACATAGAGATAGCGTCATTCACGTTGCCGATGGCCTTGGCCATGCCGCGAATCTGCGAGCTCATGCGGTTGGTGATGGCCAAACCGGCGGCGTCGTCTTTGGCGCTGTTGATTTTGCTGCCTGTAGACAAACGCTCCATGGCCTGGCTCAGGCTAAGGTTGCTGGAACGCATGGACTCTTGGGCGACAAGTGCTTTCACGTTGGTATTGATCACTGACATGGTGTTACTCCCTGAAGATGAGTTTACTGAAACATTTCAAGACAACTTGTCCTGATGGTTGATGATTCGACTTTGAAAAAAAATTCTTTAATCAAAATTTAACAAATCAAATCTTTTTGTTCAAAAGCAAGCCCTTAAGGGCTTCAATGTTGTGCGCAACCTTCACCACCGCCTCATTGGGTATTTGACGAATCACTTCTCCGGTGTCTTCATTGCGCACCACCACAATCGGTCTGCCCAAGGCCTCGTCCATGGCGAAGGTGACATTGCGGCCACCGTCACGCATTTGCTCGTTCAAGCGACCAATGGTTACTTCCAAGTTTTGTTTCATGCGCTCCATGTCTACGGGAACCTCAGACTTGGCGGGTGCTGTATGCGAAGCGGCTGCTACAGGAATCGACGGAGATGGCCTCAAAGTTACCTGAGGGGGTGTGCTTGAAATGGGTTGAATAGAATTAATCATGGGCGGCCTTTCTAAGATGTCAAATGACACCAATCGATAAGCCTGTATATCGGCACGAAACGCTAAAGCTTAAATAGCTTGTAATTTTAATTATTGAGATTGATTCGGTTGATCCTGGAATTTCTTTATCATTCATAGGCATTTAATTTGGGCACACTAGAACATTTGCGCAATTTTTTAACTAAAAAAATGCAAATTTACTTTTAAAAGTGTAAAGATTGTAAAGATCGCTCGAGTTTTTGGTTGTTCTGTATCTGCTTGTCTGATACTTCTTTACTAGTGGCAATTTCTTGCCGCTCACCCATGTTTTAAGAGGTACGGCCATGATCATCAACACCAATATGGATGCCATCACAGCAGCATTGGCTTACTCAGACGCTACCACTGCGGCATCTACAGCAAGTCAACGCATCAGTACACAACTACGCATCAATAGCGCCAAGGACGATCCTGCAGGGCTGGGTATAGCCAACAGATTGAGCGCAAATATTTCTTCTTATGCCAGGGCAGTACATAACATCAATCAAGGAATTTCCGCTCTGTCCACCGCAGACTCTGCCATGTCGTCGATTCAAACCATCTTGACTTCGATGAAAACCTTGGCCACCTCTTCTGCCTCTGGTACCGCCAGCAGTACCACGTTGACCAGCAACCAGACAACGTTTGCATCTTACATTTCACAACTAGACTCTGTTGCCAACACCGCCTATTTCAATAATGTGTCGCTTTTAAATGGCAACACACCCACAATCAAAGTTCAAACTGGTATCAATGCAGGAGACACGACGACATTAAGTTTTGGCTCTTTGCTGTCATCAGCAATTGGCTCAGGCAGCTCACTGGCTTTGACCTCTCTGGGCTCATCCACCACAGCCATGACCTCTGGAGATTTGGTGTTAAATGGTTTTACCGTCGGTGCATCCCTTTCTACCGATGACACCTATTCCTATACCTCTAATTCTGGAAGTGCTATAGCAAAGGCTGCAGCCATCAACCGCATTACTGCTACCTCAAATATCAAAGCCGAAGTAGGCACTACCCAAGTCGAAGGCAGTGCCATGTCCGCCGCAGGTACGGGAACAGCAGGAACTATAACCATCAATGGCACTGCAATTTCAATCACTTTGTTGTCTTCCAGTGATTACGCCACCAACCGAGCAGCAGTCGTGACCGCCATCAATCTCAATTCTGGAACCACAGGTGTTACTGCCACTGATAATTTATCCACTACCAACGGGGTAACTCTAAAAGCCGCCGATGGAAGAAACATCACGGTGGCATTTGACGGTGTAAATCTAACGGCCGCCACCACGGGCGTAGGTGCTGCCGGCACTTACGCGGGCGTTTACACTCTGCGAAGTTTGAGCCAAGGCAGCATCGTCGTTAGCAGCAATGTTGGCGGCACACTGGCAAATGCCGATCTCGGTTTAGGCACTTACAGTAGCAATACTGCCCAGTTCTCCAACAAAGCCCGAAGCGGTTCTATTGCGGCCCCAACAGCACTTACTGCTGGAGATCTGATGATCAACGGCTACAACATAGGCGCGGCGTTCACATCCGACGATACGGCCTCTGTAGCTACAACCACTTCCTCAACCAAAGCAGCCAGCGCGATTTCCATGGCTGCTGCTATCAATCGTCAAACTTCATTCACAAAAGTGACCGCTACCGTCAACCCAAACGTTGTAGAAGGAACTGGGTTTTCTGCAGGTGCGGTCGACACCATTTACCTGAACGGCGTATCCATTGCCGCGACTTTAACCACCAGTTCAACTGCGGCTGATGTGGTGACTTTGCTCAACACCTATACGGGACAAACCGGTGTGACTGCCACCAATAACGGAAGCGGTGTAACGCTCACAACATCAGATGGTAGAAATATCGCAATCGGTGTGAGCAATGGCGGCGCTGCAGTAGCCGGTACGCGTATTGGTATGGGAGGTAACGCAGGACTTACCGGAGCGGCTGCCAGTTCGGCAGGCGCCATGACTTATTTGTCTACGGTAAAGCTCACATCAACAAATGGCACATTCACCATTGCCCCAGGCAGCAATGGGACCACAAATTTCAGTACGCTTGGCTTTAGAGAAGGTACGTACGGCGGTGGATCAACTTCCACCAAAGTTTCCAGCTTGGACATTTCCACGTCAACGGGAGGCACCAATGCCTTAACAACCCTAACTGATGCTATCAACATGGTTTCACAGTACCAAGCTACCGTTGGCGCCTTACAAAATCGCATGTCTTACCAAACCAGTTATGTGAACAACCTCAAGACCACATCTACCACGGCATACGGAAATATCATGAATTACGATCTGGCCGCTGAAACTGCAGCGCTTGCTACTGCAAAAATTAAGCAAAATGCATCCATGGCGATGCTGGCACAAGCCAATATTTCTCAAGACATGGTTTCTTATTTACTAAAGCAGTACATAAAATAGATTAAAAAGATTGATTTATTTCTTCTTTTTCTGAACTGTTAAAGAAAAATCCATTGCTGCCGATTCTTCTAGGGGACACCCTTAGGCAGCATCAATGATCATCGAACGACTGGAACTCAACCAACTGGCTTTGACGAGCAATATACATACGCTCGAAACGTTGGGCATTGGTGACAGCATTTTTTGTGATGACCTGAAAAAAGCCCATAGCTTGCGCGCACTCTCCTATTATTTTGTTCGTACCCGCAAACTGTCGCGCAAATTTGTGTTTCGCAAGATGGACCACGGCTGGCGCATCATCCGTATCCATTAACTGTTTTATTTGTTGGTGTAAGTGGCCATCATGCCGTCAAAGGTGTACTTCAGGCTGGTCTTCTGGCTGTTGACACTGCCGACCAAACTGTCCATGGCGGCAAACTGCTTTTGGTAACGGGCCAACAAAGCATCCATGCGGGTTTGCAGTTTGGTCAATTGCGCACGGTAGTTGGTGTTTTCTTTGTTGGCGTTCTCACTCTTGGTCAACAATGGGCCTGTGGCAGACAACAAGTTGGTCAACTTCTTGACTGCATCACCTGCAATACCCGCAGGTAAGCCGCTGTAAACACTCAATTTGTTGTAGCCCCCGGTGAACATCTTGGCGATGTCATCGACGCCAGTTTGCAGCGCGGTGTCCAACTTAGTTTCCTCCAGTGACAACACACCGGTTTGGTCCAGACTGAAGCCCAGCTGACTCATCGACTGGTAGGTGGTGCCTGGTGTGCTCGATACCCCAAAAATCAACGCACGCATTTGCTGTCTTACCATGCGGGCCGTACTGTCCCCTACCAAAGTGGCACCATAGGTTTCCAAGGTGGACTTGGTGTTGGTGGTTTCTTTGATGATGTTATCGAAATCGTTGTAGGCGGTGACCAAGGCAGTTAATTTGGTTTTCAGTGCGGACGTGTCACGCGCCAGATTGATACTGGCTGGCGTGCTGCTCACCGCCTTGAGGTTCAAAGTCAGGCCTGGAACAATGTCTGAAATTGCATTGCTTTGGCGGGTGTAACTGATGCCGCCCACAGTGACGCTAGCGTCACTCGCAGCATAACCACTGGGCGTTGCAAACCCTGCACCAAACACACTGCCAGTGTCGTCGCTTGACACACTGAAGCCCTCGGTCGCACCGGTACTTCCCGTGATCATGACCTTGTAAGGTGAGACTGCACTGCCATCGTTAATCAGCTGTGCTTTGTAGCCTCGGTTGGATGCGTTGATGGCAGACACCACACCCGCAGGCGTGTCGACATAGGTTTTTTTGATCAGACCAATCTCAGTGATGGCTTTGCCAGAAGCAGAGCTGACCACCAGACCGTTGGTGCTGTCATAGGACACACTGATATTGGTGTTGCCGTCAAAGGTGCGCAATTGCGTTTGCAGATTAGCCGCCAAAGAAGCCATGTTGGCGGTCAAAGGCGCGGGTATCAGTGAACGCTGAGTACCGGCGATGGTCACAGTGAATGCGCTGAAATCATTCACCGAAGGGTTAGTGCCAAAACTTGTACCGGTAATGGTTGAGGTTCCCGCTGTGCCGGCCAAGGCACCCGTGTCCAAGTTGATGGTGGTTGAAGTTGACAGCCTGGGGTTGTTGATCACGCGGGTGGTGGTGGCTGAAACGATCTCAAGCTGGCTGCCGTTGTAGGTCACGCTCAAATCAGATGAACCATCCAAGGCCCGTAAATGACTTTGCAAATTGGCCGCCAAATCACTGATGGTGGCAGTGGCGGGTGCCGGGGTTATCTTGTAGGTTTTGCCATCAATATCGACAGAAAACGTTTTGAAGTCGTTCACTGACGGTGTGGTGGCAAACGCTGGCGAGTTGATTGACGCGATGTACGTGGAATAGGACTGGGAAGTCCCAACAGTGGCGTTGGAACTGCCAGCAATGGTCAAGCCAAAACTGCCGCCAGCGTTGATGCTGGCAGATGAAGAGGCAAAGCCAGCGCTGATGCTGCGTTGGGGCTGTGACAAGGCGCTGACCACAATCTGGTGGTCGCCTATTGAGGCAGCTGCAGTGGCGGTCACATTCACCGCAGATGTATTGCTGTTGGCAACGGTCAGCGTATTGAAGTTGTCTCGATCTTTGACCGCAGTCAGCGCAGTCTTGAACTCAGACATCATGAACATCACCGCCGACATACCGCTGACCTTGCTGTCGTTCTTTGCAATCTTTGCGTTGATCGCGTTTTCTTGCGGTGCTTTTTCAGCGTTGACCAAATTTTGCGCCAGAGAAGCCACATCCACCCCAGAGCCTGCACCCAATGAGGTAATGATTTTTTGTGCATTGGCTTTGTTAGCCGCTGTGACTTGCGCAGCGTTCATGGTGGTCCCGGTGGTGGACGCTGTTGAGCTGCGTGAAGTGACAGGTGCGGTGGCCATATTGAATAAGAGTTATCGGTTAAGACATCGGATGAAACAACAAAACCTTGAGTATCAGTTGATGTAATTGAACAAACTCAACTTGGAAATCTTGGCGAAGCTGCTTTGCGCGGCTTCCAGTGCCAGTTGGTCTTTGTTCATCTTGGTGATGGCTTGGGTGTAGTCCAAATCTTGGATGTCCGACATGGTGGTTTTCAAGCGCAAGGTGATTTCGTCCAGCACATTGTTTTGAGAATCCACCACATTCAGGTCGGTGCCGACTTGAGCAGTGGCGTCGCTCAGACCTTGCTGTAAGGTGTCAATTTCGCTGATGCCACGCTGAATCGCCACACGATTGCTGCCTTTGACCGCGTCAATCAAATCACCTAGAGACTGGAAAAACCCCACACCGACTCGGCCACCCTTGCCATCATCGCGCACCACATTGGTAAACGCGTCCGATCCTGGAATGTTTTGGTTCATGCGCCGGTTGTCGCCCACGCCCACCACCATTCGAGCCTGGTCACCTTTGTAAACAATCACACCTTTGGCGTCAGACGAAAACGGCATTTGGCTGACCCGGCTGCCCGCAAACAAATAGTTGCCATTCGAATCCTGCGAATTTGCCAGACTCAGTATCTGGGTTCGCAGTTCGGTCATTTCCAGCGCAATGGTTTTTCTATCAGCCGCGCCCAAAGTGTCGCTGGCAGCTTGCACCGTCAACTCCTTCATGCGGTACATGACATCGCTGGTGCTGTTCAATGCGGTTTCCTCCGCCATGAGTCTGATTTCAATAGACTTGATATTTCCTTGGTAGCTTTTTTGACGGGCAATCTCAGACTCCAAGCGAGTCACCAACGAGGCCTTATCCGGTTCATCGCTGGGCTTGGTGATTTGCTTGCCCGTGGACAACTGTTCTTGTGTTTTGGCCAGACTGCCCTGCACATTGCCCAATTGTGCACTGGCGCGGTCAAAAAACATGCTGGTAGAAACTTTCATGACCATGGTGTCATCTCCTTATCAGCGGACTTGCACGATGGCGTCAAACAATTGGCCAGAAATTTGCAGTGCCTTGGCAGCCGCCTGGTACGCCTGCTGAAAGCGAATCAAATCAGCCGCTTCATCATCCAGGTTCACCCCCGACACTTTGTCGCGGGCGCTTTTCGCTTGATCGTTCACCACGGTCAATGCTTGCTGTGTGATCTTGGCCTGTTGGGCTGCATTACCCACGTTATTCACCTGATCGATATAGCTCTCTGCCAAGGTTTTGTTGCCGATTACCTTTTTCTGCGACAAATCGGCCATGATCAGGATGTTTTCGTTGTTACCAATGCCGTCATGGTTGCCATCGACCGCAAACACATCGTCCACATCCGGGGCGCGTGAAAACTTGATGAACAAGCCTTGGTACTCAATGACCGGATCAAGCACGGTGTTGTCGTAATGGCGGTTGACCAATTCAGTACCAGTGGCGCCGTCGATGATCACATAGCGGTCTGGCTCGATGAATTTGATCTGCAGGTTTTGATCGCGCAATTTGTCTTTGGGATCAATCGGCTTTCCTTCAAAACTGGCCGCAATATTGGCTTTGCCTTGACCGGTGACAAACACCATCAAATCGTCGGGTACTTTGCCTTCCACATATGCGGCCGTTCTGAATCCCAACAGGCTCAAATCAAAAGGATTACCGGTTAAGCGGCGATCCGCAGGGCCGTACTCACCAAATGATAAGCGAATGTCAGACTTCTCAGAGTCACCCAACCGACGCGTCAAGCGCACCATGCCGTGGAATAAATTGGAGCCTTCGCTCAGATTGAGGTTCAATGCATTGGCAGGTTTGCCAGCGTCGTCAAACGGGCCGAGCGCAATGGTCTCGCCCTCATGGCCAGGCAAGTTTTCCAAAATCAAGTCGCCGTTGTCTGCCAAGCGGGCATTGACACCGGTGGCTTCGCTTTTGGATTGAAGCGCTTGCACAAACGACAGCAAATCCTTGTACTGAGCTGGCACTTTGCCACCAGTGGGGAATTTACCAACCACTACACCGTTGACGGTTATTTCTTTGTGAAAGTCAAGCGATACTGCGGGAATGCGAATTTCGTTGAAGACTTCGGCGTATTTCAGGTCATTGGCTTTGACAGCATCGGTGGCCAAATGCTTGCTGACCACTGTGTCGTTGAAGCCGCGCACCAGCCCGGTCAATACAGTAGTTTTTCCATCTGCATTGGTGGTTTTTCCGCTGTAATAAATTTGTTCGTCACCAATTTGAATCACACCGCCTGTGTCAGAAAACAAATCGGCGTTTTTCAATTCCAGCGAATCTGCACTGGACGGGATATCGTTGACCAAGGTTGACTGCTCAGACGAAAAAGACGGGTCTGAGTCAATACCTGCGTTTAACCAATCCACCACTTCTTGCGGTCCCAACACTTCATCTGCAGCCAATTTCAATTCATCCAACGATTTGTCATTGAGTTTGATCGCGCCTTTTGGGATCACCACCAAATCGGTCGAAGATGACACGGGAATCACACGGCCGCTTCGTAGCGTTGCTGCAGTGGGTGTTGCTTTGTCGGGTTGCCCCAGTTTGTCAAACTGCTGCTCATACAGCACACTAGCTTTAGCACCATAAAACACATTGGCACCGCGATAGCCTTTTTCACCGGACTGGCTCAGGTACGCATCGCTGTAGGTGAGGGCTGGACTGAATCCATTGTCTGTGTTGAGCATCTGGAATTTTTCATCCTCGCTCAAAGGTACGCCGATCAATTGACGGCCATCGCGTGTCATCACATGCAACTGCTGGCCGGGCTTGACATTGTCAAAATAAATCGTGGTGTTTTCCATGCCCGCAGCCAATGTGGTCACAGGTGCAAACAAACGGCCGCCACCTACTTCCACTTTCAACGGATTGTTGGTGAACGGATTATTAGACAACATGGGGTTGCTGATACCCAGGGGCACGGTGCTGGCCAGAAAACTGACCCGCGCTCTCACATCACTGGCGTTATTCGGGTTTTCTGTGACCCGAAACAAACCACCTGTGGTGATGCGTAACGGGTCTTGTAACAACACGCGAATACCTTCTGCAGCGGTGGGTGCTTTTTCGTCAATATGCAGCAAATTCACACCAATTTGGCCGTACCCGTCAATTCCAGCACGCTGAATCGTGTTGACTTCATTGACAAATGACTTGGCCAAAAAGTCCAAGCCCTTTTGCGCCGGCTCCAAAACCTGGCTGATGAATGTGTTAAGTCCGCCCATGGTACCGCCACTGGTGCCCGACAGCGGTTCGGTGTTGCCATAAGGGTCAAGCACCAGATCTATTTTGCTCAGTGAATTCGGGTCAAAGCCAATCGGGCGTGACTTTAGGCCATCGACCACCAAGCTTTGTTTCATGGTCGACCCCAAACTCACAGACACAATGCCGTTGGTCGTGAAGTTGGTTTTGATACGGGCTAATTCTGAAATATGTCGCAGCAGCAAATCGCGTCGGTCGAGCAATTCAGACGATTGCCCTTCCAGGGTTGGTGATTTGGTCAACTGCTGGTTGACCAATGCCAATTGCTCGGTGAATGTATTTATTTGGTTAGCAGCGCTCTCTAATGCTTGCTTAGTTTCGATAGAAACCAGATTCATCTGGCCCGACAACTCTGCAAAACGTGAACCAACACCTTCAGATGAACGGATGAAACTAGTTCGCATCACGCTAGAAGCCGGGTCCACCGACAGGCTACGTGCCGCATCAAAAAATGTGTCGAGCGCTGAGCTCAAACCCACGCTCTTGTCACCCATGATGTCCATGACCCGTTGGGTGTAATTCACCAGCGGTTCCTGGGTCGCCAAATCGGTATTGCTGTTGCGCAAATTGGATTCTGCAAAGGTGTCAAACGCACGCTTGACCGCAGTAAACAGTACGCCAGTGCCCAAATACATATTGGCATGTTTGGACGGTGCGCTTTGTGTCAGAGTGGATTGCTGGCGTGAATATCCTTCGGTGCTGACGTTGGCAATGTTGTTACTCACTGTGCCCAAGGCACGTTGGTAAGCGGCGACCGCTGAACTGCTGATACCAAGCATGTCACTCATGGTTCGCTCCTAACCGGTGTCAGCGGCATGGGCTGGTTCAGGCGCAACGTCTTGAGGGTTTGACGCTCCAGCGGCATGGCGGCCTGCACAGGTTGCTGCAAGCTCATGGGCAGCACTGGCTTGTATAAGGGCATGGCAGGGGCAACCAGTGAATTGAGGGACTGGCGCTGAGCCAGCAAATCGGCAGTGCTCGGGCTGGTCTGGGTCTGGCTTAATTGCCTGACCACCACGTCGGCAAAGCCCAGCGCATTGCGCTTGGCCATGGACATGGACAACTCCTTGTCGTACATGCCTTCAAAAGTTTCCATGGCATGAGACTTGAACATGTCGGTCTTCAGCACATTCGATGCATCCCGCATGGACTTGAGCATCATTTGGATGAACAGGCCTTCGAACTGCTCGGCAGTCTCGCGCAACGCGCCCTTTTCATTGCGCTGGGCCTTGCCGCGCAATTCACCCAGGGCCCCGAAGTCCAAATATGACTTGACGGCGGGGGTGGAGGGGTTGGTGATGTTTGCCATGGGACGGGGATCAGATGATGATGAGTTCTGCGCGCAGACTGCCGGAGCTTTTCAAGGCCTCCAAAATTGCAATCAGCGAAGAAGGTGTGGCACCGATCTGGTTGACCGCATCGACGATTTCACGCAAGTCCACGCCGGGCTTGAACAGGAACATCGGGTTTTTTGGTTCGGTGACAGCCACATCTGCGTTTTGCACCGGTGTGGTCTGACCCTGGCCGAAAACATTGGGTTGCGACACGTCATTGGTTGCGGTAATGGAGACGGAAATGGTGCCGTGCGACACAGCGGCTGCGGTGACTCGCACCGCGCGGTTGATGACCACGGTACCGGTGCGGGCGTTGATGATGACGCGCGCATTCGGCTCGCCGGGCGTGACCTCGACGTTTTCGAGCATGCCCATGAAAGCTACGCGCTGATTCAAGTCCTGGGGGGCTCGTACCGATATCGATGTGCCATCGATCGCTTGCGCCACATCGCCGCCAAATTTTGAATTGATCGCTGCGACCATTGCGCTGCTGGTGGAGAAATCGTTATCACGCAGATTAAGCATCAAATGCTCGGCCTTCTCGAACGGGGTATCGACCATGCGCTCGACAATCGCGCCGCCGGGAATGCGCGCCGCTGTCGGTACACCGATGGCCACTTTGGAGCCAGCAGCACCTGCGTCAATGCCGGTGGCCGTCAATGCGCCTTGCGCCAAAGCGTAAATCTCACCGTCCACACCGCGCATCGCAGTCATGATCAGGTTGCCGCCACGCAGATTGGTGGCTTTGCCGATGGCGGAAATGTTCACGTCTATGCGTTGCCCGGGTTTGGCAAAACCCGGCAGATCAGCCGTCACCATGACTGCTGCTGCATTCTTGATGTCGATGCGGCTGGCCGAGGTCACCTGTTCAAAATCGGACATGGGGCCGTCAATGCGCACACCCATTTGCGAGAGCATGGCTTTCATGCTTTGCGTGGTGAACGGTACCGAAGCATCGTCGCCGGTACCTTGCAGACCGACCACCAGACCGAAACCGATCAGCTGGTTGGAGCGTTGCGCGGCGACGGTGGCCAGGTCCTTGACCCGGTCAGCCGACACCGGCAAACAAATGGCGCAACTGAGTAACAGTGCGACGGATTTTTTCCAGGGGTTTTTCATTTTTTCAATCTGTGTAGGGTTTAGAAAGGCCAGAATTTCATCAGGCCGGTGGTGCCCCAGCCGGGTTTACTGGCCAGCGCCAGGTCGCCAGTGCCGCGGTAGGAAATCTGGGCATTGGCCAGACGCAGCGAGTTGACGGTACCGTTGGGACCGACGTCCTGCGGACGGATCACGCCCGATACCTGTATCACTTCGGTGCCTTCAGACAAGCCGAGTTTCTTTTCGCCGCGCACCACCAGGTTGCCGTTGGCCAGGATCTCGATCACGGTGACAGTGATGGAGCCGGTCAGACTGGCCTGCTGGTCAGCCTTTCCCTTGCCGGTGCTGCTGGTTTTGGCGGCATTCAAATTGATGCCGCTGAGTTCAGGTTTCATCTTTCCCACAATGGTGCTGGCACCGGTCGGAATTGCGGTATTGCTCGCGTCGCGGCTGATGTCGGTGCCCTGACTGCGTTTCGCCTGTGTCTCTTCATTAAGAATCACGGTGATCAGGTCACCGATCTGGTAGTTGCGGCCGCGGCCGAACCAGGCATCGCTTTGGCGGTTGCCGTAAATGCCGCCGGTAGCCGGTTTCCCTTGATCCTGCACCAGCGGATACACGGGCGCAAAGTCGGGTGACGACGTGAGCGCCGGCAACATGGGATCTGGATGGGTGCAGGCCTGCAATAGGACCAGGGAAAGCAGTGCGTAGATATGTTTCATGGTGTTGTTTATCCGCCTGATCACAGGTTCTGGTTGAGGTACTTCAACATGCCGTCGACCGCTTCGATCGATTTGGAGTTGATTTCATAGGCGCGCTGGGTTTCGATCATGTTGACCATTTCCTCCACCACGTTGACGTTGGAGGCTTCCAGAGAACCCTGGTTCAGCACACCGGCGCCGACGGTACCGGGTTGCAGCAGCTGCACCGGACCGCTAGCGGCAGTAGCGACCAAGAGATTGTTACCCATAGGCTTTAAGCCGCTTGGGTTGATAAAAGTAGCAATCTGAACCTGGCCCAGTACCTGCTGACCCTGGCCGCCGACGAGTTCGACCGACACAGTGCCGTCGCGGCCAATCGTCAATGAAGACGCGTTAGCGGGAATGGTGACATTGGGCTCAAGAAAAAAGCCGGCCGAAGTAACCAACTGTCCGGTACCCGTCAGTTTGAAGGCGCCGTCACGCGTGTAGGCGATCGTGCCATCCTGTTGTTGAATTTGAAAAAATCCGCTTCCCATGATGGCAACATCCAGCGGATTCTGGCTGTTGATCAAGTTGCCTTGCAGATGCAACTTCTCTGTAGCCACCACTTTGGTCCCTGTTCCCAGCATCAAACCTGTGGGCGATTGCGTATTGGCCGTGGTCTGACCGCCGGCCTGGCGGATATTCTGGTAGAGCAAATCTTCGAACACGGCGCGATCGCGCTTGAAGCCGGTGGTCGATACGTTGGCCAAGTTATTGGATATGACATTCATACGCGTTTGCTGCGCGTCCAAGCCGGTCTTGGAAACCCATAAAGCTGCATCCATCGTCTAACCTCTGTTCTTCAAAAAGTCATTACTTCATTGCCGCGCCTGCATCAGCCATTCAACTTCATCATGCTGGCCCCGGCCTGATCGTTGTCAGTGCTGGACTTGATGATGCGAACCTGTTGTTCAAACATGCGGGACTGCTCAATCAGTTTCACCATGGCTTCCTGCGGATTGACATTGCTGCCCTCCAAAGCCTGTGACATTACTGACACCTTTACAGGACCTGATGCAAAATCCGAGCCAGATGGCTTGTTGTGCGCCTTGAACAAACCGTCCTCGCGCCGGGTCAGCGGGGTTTCGCTGGCGTCGCGCAGCATCAAGTTACCGATCAGCTCGGCGTTTTGCACGCCCGGCTGTGCCGGATTGGTGACATACACGCCGCCGTCGTCGGCGATGGATACTTTCAGGTTGGGCGGGATGGTGATCGGTGTGTTGCCGTCGCCCATGACAGGGTGGCCGTTGCCGGTTTGCAGCACGCCGGTGATCGATAACTGCAAATCGCCGCGCCGCGTGAACGCGGTTTCGCCGTTGGGCGCCTGTACACCGAGCACGGTGTAATCGTTCATATGAATGTCCAGATCACGCCCGGTGGCAATCAGCGGACCGGACTTTAACTGAATAAAGTCCATGTGCGCGGCCTGCGGCTGGTAACTGGAATCAAAACCTTCACCGCCGGCCTTGAAAGCCTTCATAGACACCTCGAACGAGCGTTTAAATCCGGTGGTGGTCATGTTGGACATTTCATTGGCCAGCACCTGACGCGCCAGACGCATTTCAGTGATTGCCGCAGAAGAGTTAAAGGCCAGACGTTCCATGTCGATTCTCTAAGGAGGGGCTTTAAGCGCGGATTTGAATAATTGATTGGGTCAGCGTGGTGCTGGTCTCAATCGCCTTGGCGTTGGCCTGGAAGTTACGCTGCTCGGTGATCAAGTCCACCAGTTCCTGCGTCAAGTCCACGTTCGCTCGTTCGGTCGCACCGGAGCGCACCGTCCCAAAACCGGCAGAACCGGCTTCTCCGTACTTGGCAGACCCAGAAGAAGCGGATTTGTAATAACTGGTGTCGCCAATCTGGCGTAGACCGGTCGGGTTGGAGAAATTCACCAACACCACCTTGCCCAGTGATCTCTGCGCACCGTTTGAATAAGAGGCGTTGACCAGACCATCGTCACCGATGGACAAGCCCACCAAGTCACCTTCAGGTGCACCGTCTTGCGACTGTGACAACACCGCGTAAGGCGATGAAAACTGGGTGGATTTCGAATAGTTGATATTGATCGTCAATGCGCCCTTACCGTCTGGCAAGAACACGGTGTCAAGTTGTGAACCTTGCTTGGGTGACACCAGGTTACCGGATGTGTCAAAGGTCAGTTCGCCTTTTTCCAAAAAGATCGGCGACCATTCGGGCAAATTTTTGAAACCATCAGGGCTAAAGGTTTCCTTGCCGAACTCGTCGATGTACATAGCCACTTCAACGCCATTGACCGTTTGGGTGTATTGCGTGGGTTTGATCCAGGTGGAGGTGTTGCCGCGGCCGCCTTCGACGTTGGCCAAGCCCCACTGGCTGTCACCGGAGACCTTGATAAACGAGTTGGTGGAGGCAGTACCGGTGATGAACTTCAAACTGTTGGTAGCTTTGTCGTAGTCGACTTTGACACCAGACACCATGGAGCCTGTCAATCCATGTTGATCAGAAGGTCCAGCCAGTCGGTTGATGGCGTTTTGCAAAGCCTGCACGAATGAATCGATGGTGTAGGTTTCTTTGGGCTCCAAATACACCGTGCCTTTGACGTCATCGACCGACACCACAAATTTGTTGTTAGTCAAGTTTACGCTGAAGTTGTTGTTGGCGTTGATGCCCAAAGGTGAACCCAGCATGACCGCAGGCTTTGAGGCAATACCACGAACCGCCAAAATAGAAGGCTTGACTTCATAGTTTCCATCGGCAGCAATTCCCAGACGCTCTGAAGAGAATGTATTGGGGTTGTTGATCTTGATACTGGAGTAATCACCTGTCGTACCAGATTTGAAAATGAACTTTTCATTCACCGTGTCGTATTCAACCTTCATGCCATAGCGCTGAAGTTTCAAAGGACGGATGTAGTTGTTGGTGATCGAAGGCGAACCAGAGATGCTCAACATGTCGCTGCCGACTTCTTGCGTCAATGGCGTGGTGATGCCCATTTGGTTGTTCAAACCGGACAAGGTGATGCTGTTGCCCAACACCGGTTCGAAGTTGAATTTTTGCGTGACAGGGTCATAACTCGCCGTGACCATGTTGTCTGTGGGTAAAGCAGTGATCGCAAAATTCTTGGCGCCTACTGACACGGTAGAGGCTGTTGCGGAAGCGGCATTCAGTGAAAAGCCTGTGATATTTGTGACGCCACTGGAATCTGTGATTTTCAAATCTTTGCCATTAGTCACACTCACAATGATCTTACCAACTCGGTCTGTGTCGTACACATCCGGGTCTTCAGCATTCAAAGCTGCGCGGATTTTTTCTTGTAAACGGATAGCCAGGTCGTTAATTGGCGTACTCGACAAGGTCAGGTCTTCCAGGGCCACATTGGTCAATGTGGTGCCATCCTCTAGGCTGAAGTCAAACGTATTGAACTCTGCGCCTGTTGGCGTGGTACCCATTGGGAAACTGACGTTAGAAAGGGTGAAAGAGCTGGGAGTAATCACATTGCCATCGGTGTCAGTCACCACCTCCACAATAACCGAGCTGCCGCCTTTGGACAAGGTGGGGTAATTGATGGTGTCGGCAGTCAGTGACAGTTCACTCATGAAATTACCACTTGAATCTGTCACGATGAATGCATTGGTGCTGGCGTCCCATGCGATAGAAGTGTTGGCTCCTTTGGCTGTTGCACGCAGTAATGTTTGGATATCCGCCGCGATCAACTCCATGTGATCCGCGTTGGTCGGGTCAAACGTGGCATAGCTGGGAATTGGAGTCACACCGGTCAAACTGGGAAACGAAGCTGAGCTCAATGCAATGGTGCTGGTCAAAGAACCTAGAGCATCAGTGGTGGTGAATTTCACGCTGGAGAAATGGCTCAGTAAACTTTCCGCGTCCACAGGCTCCGCACCAAAATCAACGCCTGACAAAGTGATGTTGGATTCACCACTGGCCCCCGCTGGAGCTGTAGGGAAAGGGGTTGTGCCTGTATTTCTGGGCGTCAACGCAAACGATTGAATTTTATGACCACCAATGTCACTGATAATCAGTTTGGCAGTCACGTCCGGGTCTTCAAAGATGGTGACTTGTGAGGCTTCAAAAGTGCTCCATCCCAGTTCAATCAACTTGGCCTGGGTTTTGTCTTGTAATTCTTGCGCCAGCACATCCATGTCACTTGGATCGGTGTCCCCCAAGTCCAAGGTCACCGTCTGGCTGCCTGCGCTATTGCTGATTTGCAACGTCATGGAGTCGTAATCTCCAATTTCCACCGCATTAACACCTGTCAAAAACTTCTTATTGACAATGTTATTTTGTGCACCCGAACTGATGCTGCTCAGAGAAAAATCGGAAATGGTGCCGCCATTGGCATCATTGACGCGAACTTCGTTACCGTTTTGCACATTCACCGTGACCTTACTGGCGGCTTCAGCGGTAAAGCCCAGGCGCTGCTGTAAATCGAGTTGCATACGGGTTTGAATTTTGGATGCCAAATCCTCCATAGGCTTGGTGCTCAGCGTGGTGCCCAGATCAATTCGGTTAGAGATCACAATACCGTCAATGGTCATGGTGTAGCCCCTGAATTCACCAGGTTTGGGTGTGTCACTAAAACTCACGTTAGACAAGACATTGCTGCTGCCGCTTAACTGGCTATTGATCTTTTCTACCACTTGCTCGTAGGTCATGTCGTCCGCGTCCAATTGGATGGTGCGGTTTTGAATCAGCGTGCCATCAGCATTAGAGGCTGTGATTTGAAAGGTTTGCTGCCCGGCGAAGTTAAAAAAGCGTTCGTCACCAAATTTACGGTTCAAGACATTGGTGAATTCTTTGGCTATCTCAGTACCTGACAAAGCAGGCAGATCCAACCCGGCCAAGTGGTCTAAGCCCACGGTCACAGGTGTACCCGTTCCGTCGACATCGATTTGAAACAGCTCTTTCAACTGAGAAGATTGCAAGACGCTGAAGTCAATGCCTTCCAAAGTGCTCAGGCGTGGAGCCTTACCGCCAGTGACAGTCGCGGGTTCTGAACTGCGCAAGTCGGTCAACTGGTTGAGCGAGAATTTTTGTGTTTTGGCATTAACCAGCAAGTCGCCGACTTCGCTCTCGGGCTTAAGTTGCCCGTATTTGTTCACGTACACACGCTCGCCCGTATGGTCTGTCGATTGTTGCAACGCAGCGGCAACCAAGGTTTCACCCACATAAACATAGGTTTGCCATTTGTTGTTGGGGTCGGCCTGGCTCGCATTTTGTGTTTTGGAGTAATACACCGTTGCCAGGTAGCCATTACCTCCCTTGTCATACACGGTCAACGCGGTGCTTTTGTTATAAGAAGCGGGGTCATTGCGGTTGAACGCCCTGGTCACCACTTGCGCATCGGCAGGAAAGTTCAAGCCCAATTGCACCACCGAGGTTTCTTTCGCCATGCCGGTGGTTTTTTGTGGAATGGTCAGCACGTTCAAGTCACTCAAATTGGCTTTACCGGTCGAGTCCACTGATGCCGCCATCAATCGCTGGCCTGCCGAGTTCACCACGTTGTACTGGTCATTCATCATGAACGATCCATTGCGTGTGAAAATGTCCTGGAATCCGTCAGCGGATTTCAGTGGAAAAAAACCGTCACCGGAAATCGCCAAGTCCAATGTGTTGGACGAGAAGTTCATATTGCCCTGACCAAACTCCTGCGTTACACGTTTAAGCGACACGCCTTGACCGATGGTAGACGTCGCTTTTTGCAATGGCGACGTCGCAAAAATGTCACCGAAGTCTGCGCGGCTGCGTTTGAAGCCCACGGTACTTGCGTTGGCAATGTTGTTCGATGTCACACCCAATTGCGCGGTGGCTGCATTCAAACCGGTGAGTGAGGTAAAAAATGACATGTGTTAACTCCGTTGTATGTGCTGTGTGGGTTTGATTAGTAAGCAATGCGCTTGACGTCAGCCATGTTGACGCTCTTGCCACCGTCAACTTCAAGTAACCAGGTGTTGTCACCGGTACCGGCGTTGGACACGCTGCGTACAGTTGACAAGGTATTGACCGTGGGTTGCAGTGCTTTACCCATGCTGCTGGCAAGTACCTGCATGGTGTAGGTGCCGTCCGGCATGGCTGCTCCGTTGTCGTTGTAGCCATCCCAGCTCAAACGCATGGGTCCTATAGGCTGGGATCCGAAAATCTGCTTTCGTACCAGTTGGCCTTTTTGATCAAAAATCTTCATTTGCACGCCATCTGCGCCGGTGGCGAGGTCGACATTGGCTTCAACCGGTTGTCCACCCAGCAAAATCAGAGGACCGTTGGGAACCGCTACTCTGCGACCGATCATTGCAGCACCGGCGAGCATCTTGTCGCCTTCCATGCTCTTGACCATGGTCTCCATGCTGTTCTTCATGGAGCTGGTCGCTTCAAGCTGAGAGAACTGCGCCAACTGTGCAACAAATGCCTCGTTTTTCACTGGATCCAAAGGATTCTGATTTTTCAACTGTGTGGTGAACAATGTCAGAAAAGCGCTCTGGTCCATTGTGTCGGACGGAGCTTTAACCTTGTTCTTGGCGATGTAGTCTTCGTAACTGACGATACCGTTGGGCAAGGGTGCTTTGACTGCGCTGGGGGTGGCCATATCAATGTGCTTTCAGTGATCAGGATTTGGTGATTTCAAGGGTGCGCAACATCAATTGACGAGCGGTGTTCACCACTTCAACGTTGTTCTGGTAGGATCGTGAAGCGGCCATCATTTCGACCATCTCCTGCATTTCATTCACGTTTGATAAATAGATATAGCCTTTTTCATCGGCCGAAGGATTACCCGGGTCGTACAAGCTGCGTATAGGTGTCGGGTCATCTACCACCTGATCCACTTTCACACCACCAATGTATGGGAAGCCGGAGTTGGTGAACTCGTCCTTGAGCAGCGCCTTAAACACAGGGCGCTTCGCGCGGAACGCCTCTCCTTCGGTTTTAGCGACGGTTGAGGCATTGGCCAGGTTGGATGCGGTGGTGTTCATGCGCACCAACTGCGAATTGAGGGCGGTGCCGGCGATACCGAACACACTGTCAAGGGTTCTCATGGCTTATCACTCCCCTTTCAAGGCTTTGCGGATACCGCCGATGCGGTTTTCCAGAAAATTCAAGGTGGTCTGGTAATCAGCAGCTGCCTGACCGAACTGGGCCTGCTCGACGCTGATCTCGACGGTGTTGCCGTCAAAGGAACTGTTGAATGGCACGCGAAAGCGCTTGCCGTCATCCGGTTGTTCTTCCAGCGCCGCGTAATGCTTGGCATGGGTTGCCGAGATGTATTCGCGGCTGGTTTCCTTGAGCATGGCTTTGAAGTCCAGCTCTTCGGCTTTGTAATTAGGTGTATCGGCGTTGGCGATATTGCGTGACAACACTTCCAGGCGCTGACTGCGCACGCCCAAAGCCCGCTCGTGTATGCCAAAGGCTCCACTGAATATATCCATCGCACACCTCCCCGGTTGTTGTTTCCGCCGTTTTCACGACACCTGACGCTCAAGTTGAGACACCTCCGGTCGATTTGTGCAATTTATGTGCCACCTGCTATCTGTCAAACTTTGTGATGCTGGTATTCATGTGCGGCGGCAAGTCTTTTCCGTCAGGCCTGCAGGTCGGCAATGGCTTGCCGCTTACCTGACGTAATCCTGGTTCAGATAAGCGCCTATGCGCAAAGCCTGGGCGCGGCTGACGGCGTTGGTCGGGGTCGGCAGATTGACGGCAGGCAGGGTGTTTTGCGCTACGGTGGCACTGGCTGGCGCGTGACGCCCCAGACGCTCGAGCGCATTCTGATACAGGCCTTGCATGATGGAGTTGCGCGTGATGGGCGCGGACTTGTCGCGGTTCACATACAAATGCGTGGCCTGACTGCCCGCGATATTCAAATTAGCGTCAGGCGCTTTCTCGCGCCGCGCCGCCGGTGTCAACACCGTCAGGTACAAGTCGTCCAGGCTGGTCGGGCCGCCGCTGCGCAAACCGGTTTCGTCAAAGTACTTGGACACCATGTCTAACTGCTGCAAGACACTGTGTCCCAGAATGGCTTGGGGGTTGCTGCCGAAGCCGGCGCTGGCGGCGCCGCGATCCGGGCCGTCGCAAAACTGGATGATGCCGTGGCAGCGGTTATTGCTTGCCTTTGGGTTCATACCGTCGCTCTCCATCAGTGTCAAGCGGGCAAAGTCATCCGGCGCGAACTGATAAGTACGCGACATGGTCAATATCTTGTCGTGGACCTGTTGACGTTCTTCGGCAGGAATAAAGCCCTTAGCCACTGCGCGGTCCAGGGTTTTTTGCAACACCGGGTGGTTGGACGAGGCATTCACTGCGCTTTGGCGCATGATGGACACGGTCTTGGGATGCGCTGCCGTGTTCAGCCCCAAAACGCTCTGGGCGGATGCCGGCGTGGTGCCGTTGGCGGTCATGGCGTTGTTCGGGCTGGCACTGAGCACCGACAGGTTCAGGCGCTGGCCGGGAAATATGCGGTCCGGGTTGCTGATGCCGTTGGCACGCGCGACGTCCTTCGCGAGCCGGGTCGCCTCGTTGTGCGACACCGTGCGGCCAGCGGCCTGCATTTCCCGTTTGACGATGCCGCTCAAGGTATCGCCCTCCTGCACCGCCACGCTGGGCACCTGCGGGTTCAGTATCGTCGATGAATTGACACCGGTGCGGCTTTGCAATTGCGCCAGCGTCTGGGCAAAGCCGGTTCTGAATGCATGGGCTTCGACCGTCTGCCTGGCCGTCATGGATGCGGTATTTGGATGAGTAAAGCCGGTTTTAACGACTTCTTTGGAATCAATATTTAAGTTCATCTGGCACTCTGTAAGTTGAAAAATGGTTGGCATTGAAATTGCTTTGGGTATGGCAGTAACGCCAAAAACGTCAAAACTTTCACACCCTTGGAGACCATCTTGCAAATGCTGTGCCGAACTTCACAAACAGGTAAATACACCGCCTTGGCGGCACTGGGCTGCGCCGCTGTGCTGCTGGCCGCTGCCTGGCGCCAGGCCGATGCGCAAAACGCCCCGGCGCCTAACCCGGGCTGGCCGTCACTGGAACTAGGTGCGCGCCAATTTGTCATGGACACCTACAAGCTGGAATCCCCGCTGGTGAGCATCCTGCCGATGGACAGCCGCATCAAAATCGAAGCCTGCGCCCAGGACATCGTGTTTGACCAGCCTTACGGCAACAAGCACAGCGTGCGGGCGCGCTGCGCGCAGCCGGTATGGCAGCATTTTGTGATGGTGCAGATCAAAACCGGCATCGGCGCCCAACTGGCCACGGCCACCCAGAGCAATAACGTACTCAAACAGGTTTGGGTCTCGACCCAGCCGATCAAGCGCGGCACCATGGTGCAGCGCGGCATGTTCAAAACCGCTGAAATCAGCGTCCCTGCCCATGAAACCAGGTTTGTCAGCGACGAACGCGAACTGCTCAACACCGAACTGCTGCGGGATCTGCCGGTCAATACCCCGATCAAGATGCAGGATTTGAAACAGGCGGCCATGGTCAAACGCGGCCAGCAAGTCATCGTCTCAGTCGGCGGTGAAGGCAAGGGCTTTTTGATCACGGTCAAGGCCGAAGCCCAGCAGGACGGTCTGCTCGGCGAGCAAATCCGCTTGAAAAACCCGGAATCGGGCCGATCATTAACGGCAGTCGTCACCGGTGTGAACATGGCTAAAGGCCTGTAACGCCCTGCCTGACTCCCCAAAAAGAGCAATAAATGATTGATTTACACTTTTTCATGATTTTTCAGTGACTTGCCTCAAGTTCAAGGAAGTCGAGACGATACAGTCGATGTAGCACCATAAGTTTTGTGCTCTCCCGTTAACAAGGATTCAAAATGTCTGATCCCATCCCCAACAACGCAGCTCGGATTTCCAGCTCCAACTCTGCCAGCCGCTCCACGCTGGACAAATTGAACAATAAAGCCGTCACCACCAAGTCCGATTCAGCCAGCGAAACCAAAGCGCACGCACGGTCGCAAGGAAGCGATTCTGTGAGCCTCAGCAACGTCAAAGACCGCATCGATGCACAGCCTGCCTTCGATCGCGCCAAGGTTGAGTCGATCAAGGCCGCGCTGCAACAGGGCAACTATCCGGTCAGTCCGCGCCGCATTGCCGAAAACTTTGTGTCGCTGGAAAAAATGATCCTGGGCTGAGAGCAGAAACATGAGTGATCACGTTCTCCTTGAAGAACCAGGCACGCTGCAACAGGCGGATGCCTTGGTTGACCAGTTGGCGGATTTGCTGGAACGCGAATTCGAAGCACTGAAGGTTCAAGACCTGGATCAGTTTGAGATTCTGCTCAGCGGCAAAAACCATTTGCTGTCCGAACTCAGCCGACTGACCGGTGTGACGCAATTGGCAGATGCCGACAAGCTGGGCGCGCACTGGAACGACTTCCGCATCCGCATGCTCGCCTGTCGCGACATGCACCGGCGCAATGAAATACTCATCATGCGCAAGCTCGACGCCATCCGCGGCGCACTCGAGAGCCTGAATGTCCACGAACCAGCCAGCCCGGTCGAGGTCTACGACCGTTTAGGTCAAATCAAACGCATACGCAGTTTAAGAAGCTTTACCGAGGTTTGAAGCTTTGGCCTGCTGCTGAGCCTGCGGCTGCTCTTTTTCATCGCCGGGCTGCATGTCCTTGAGCCAATACACCCACGACAGAATCACGGCCACGGCGGTATACATATCCTGGGTAATTTCCTCGCCGACGTCGAGTTTGCTGAGCAATGCCAGCAGTTGCGGGTTTTCCGTCACATAAATGCCCTGGCGCTTGGCCTCCTGAATGATGCGCTGGGCCAGTTCGGCCTGCCCCTTGGCCACGATGCGCGGGGTTTTGCGCTGTCCGTATTCAAGGGCGATGGCTTCAAAAGGGGTTTTCATCGGTACTCCTGTCAAGCACGTGTATCGATCACGGAGCCGCGTGTGCCCGAGGCTTCGACGGCACGCGCCAGCGGCCTGGGCGCGTTGAAAATCTGAAACGACTGCAGGTTCAGGCCGGCCGCCCCCAGCTCCAACCCCAGATCGGTTGCGCGCTGGCGGGCCATGTCGGCGACATCACCGCGCAAGGCCCACATCACCAGCTCGACACCCGTGCCTTGGCTGATGGTTGTGTTGAGCCAGATTTCGCCCAGCGTGCGGCTGCGCGAATGGATGTCAACCGTCAAAGGGGGTTCTTCCTGGTTCGGTTTGCGCGGCGGTTTTTGAATATGCAAATCGACCGGCTCATGGTCGACAAAGGGCAGCACCACATGCAGGGACAACTCGCCGTTGACCCATTTTTCCGCGCTTTGCGCCTGTGCCGCCTCGAGTTCGCGTGCAGATGTTTCGAGCTCGCGGCGGGCTTCCTTGTTCACGCCGTCAATGGTTTCCTGCTCCAGCTGCCCCAGGATTTGCCGGACCAGTGATTTCGGGTCGTCTTCGCCGGGGAATCCCTGGGATAACAGGTTTTCAATGCTGCGCGCCTGTCCCATGACCAGACGCTTGAGCATCATGGGATTGATTTGCGCCATCGAACTGCGTTGCTGCAACAAGCGTCTGACCAGGTCGGCCACTTCGTTCTGGCTGCCCCAGGAGGTCAGCGCGGGGTTATTGAGCAGTCGGGGAAAACTCTCAAAACCGCCGGGCTGTGTCAACAACAGGCCCAGGCTGGTGTTGAGTGAGGACTGCAAGGGGCTGTAAAGGCCGGCGGGATGGTTCACACCGAAGCCGGCAGTCGCCGGGCTGGCAGCGGGGGCCTGGCCGTTCGGATAGGCCTGAATTAAAAATCCCCAGCCGCCGCCATTGTTGCTGACCCGCAAAAAAGGTTTGTCGCCGTCTTTGAGTACCCAGCCGTTGGGCAGTTCAAAAGAGAACTCCTTGAGCCACAAACGCACACGCTGGTCCCGCACCTCGGCCACGGCCTGCACGATCTGCCCGTCGCGCAAACCCAATTGCTGCGCCACCGGGGTCAGCACCCAGAGGTTGCGCAACTCCTGTTGCACCGGAGAAATGCGGTTGGACGCGGAAACAATGTCTGGACCGAGCATGGGCCATGTCCTTGGTGCTTGCCCGCAGCAGGCAATGGGGATTCAGGGAAAACGCACCCAATTGCGTTTGACATCCTGCAAGGGCTGATTGTGCCCTGAGTTGTGGGCGACCGCGCCGCCGCCGCCTGCCGGGACTGCCGGCGTAGCGACAGGGGCGGGCTGGTGAAGGGGGCTGTTTACCGGCATGGGCACGGCCACTTCTGTCGGGCCGCCGATGGTCACCGGGAGCAGGCGTTTTTTAGCTATCTCAAGCGGATCCGGCAAAGAAAGCGTTGAACCGGGGATCAGGTTTTTGGCATTGCCCTTGGCGAAGGCCTTGGGATTATTTTGCACCAGCGCATCGCGCAATATGTCGCTGCGCAAGGGGGTGCTGCCGTAAAACTTCTGCAACACCTTATCGACCGTGTCGCCGGCCTTGGTCTTGTAACTGCCGAACTCGGTCAGACCGCTGAGCTCTTTTTGCGGCAGCGGCTTGGCCGGGGGGAGTTCCACGCTTTTAACCTGGCTCTTGGCGACGGCTTCACTCTTGAGCGCTTTTTTCACCAAATCGCTTTGGGCGTTATCAGCGGGTCCGGGCAATTCCAGGTCGTTGAGCGTTTTGGGCCACTCCAGCGGCGGCTGTTGCTTGAGGGACTCGTTGGCAAACACCGTCACGCTGACGCCGCCGGACAAGAACACAGCGGCCAGGTAACAAGTGGTTCTGGACAACAACATAACGGCTCCTTCAGGCAATCAAGGTATTTGGGGAATGGCAATCCAATGGGATTGGCCCGTGATTTTGGCCGATGTCTTGACCTTGAGTTCGGCATAGTATTCGCTGACCGAGACGACTTCGCCCATCGCCAGACTGTCAAAGGCACGCGGTTCCAGGGCACGCGACGGCAGTTGCTGTTTGTTGGTCAACACCATGAACATGCCGGGCTTGACGCCGCTGTTGCTGCCGCCGGCGATACGGACCGAGTCGCTTTTGACCTTGATCACTTCAAACTGCGGTACGCGGCAGGACAAGGCGCGTTCCATGCCTTGTACAAAGCCTTGCACGCTGGCTTGAATTTGCGTCAGCACCACCGCGTCAAGCGGTTTGGGCGAGTTGGGAATCAGACGCGGCTGGTTGACAGTGATTTTCTGTTCCGCGTGGTAAATGGCCTGGCCCTGACTGCGCGAAAGCAATTCCCAGTGGACCACATAGGTGGTGGCTTCACCGCTGTTGTCGCGACTGGGCGCCAGGCTCAGTTTGAGTTGCAAAGCAACGGTTTGTTCGCCCTGGCCCAGCAATTTCTGCTCGTAGTTATCGCTCAAGAGTTTGCGTTCGTTCAAGCGCCACGAAACGGCTTGCTTGCTCAGCAGCAATGCCTGTTTTCTAAACTGCTGCTCAACCTGCTGTGCCTCCCATTGGGAACCGGCAGGTATATTGAGTACCTGTGAATCCCACAGCATCTGGTGCCAGGCCACCGCTTGACCGGCGGTTTTGCAGCCATCGGCCGAGTGTGATTTGCTGTCCATGTTCAAGCCCGAGGCCTTGGGCTGCCCGTCTATGTCACGGCCATAGGCCATGACGCGGATACCGCGCACTTCCATGCCGGCGACAAAACTGCTGGCCTCGCGCAAGACACCATGACCGTCGATGAAGGCGCTGGCGCGTACTTGCGTGGGTCCTTCCATGGCGCGCACCACCAGTGCCTGACGGATCGCCTCGAGCCGGTCTTCGGCATTCAGCGGTTCAGACAGCACGGGAGCGGCCGAGCACACGGTCAGGCAGCCGACAAGAAGGGCACGCAGTTTCATCGCAGACTTTGTGTTGAGATTCAGCGGTTACCGCGAGAGGCGATTTGCGTGAGATACAGCATGCGCAAATCCTGCACCGCATTGCGGTCCAGCGACAAGGTGGTCTCGTAAGTATCGTCACCGACCGGCGTGATGCTGACCAGGGTGGCACCGTAGATCACACCTTCAACACGGGTGCGGAAGGTATCGTTCAACACCGTCATGTCTGCCACGGTGGTGCTGGCGTCCAATTGCTGGCCATACACCTGTTCGGTCAAAGCACGGTAGGCATCAAGCTTGGAAGCACGGATGGCGAGCAAACGCTGTTGTGCGGCGTTCTTGTGGTTTTGGATGCTAATCACCGCATATCCGGTGGCCACCATGTTTTCCTTGCGCTCAAGCATGGGGGTGATCATGGAAACCGGCGCGGGTTCGGCAGCACTGCTGGGCGCGGTTTTACCCGGGGCAACGGGCGCAGGCGCTGCCAGAGTGAAGACAGGCGCAGGACCGGCGACTGAGGGTCTCATAGACTCGCAGGCACTCAAGGAAGCCAGCGCAACAAGTGTCAATGTCAAACGGTACAACATGGTGATTTCCTCTCAGAATGAAACAGGTGTTGTCCGGCTCATCCGGGCTTGCCTGCTTCAAGGGGTACATGCGAAGAATCGACCGCTTGGTCCGGTTCTTTAAAAATTAATCCGTCAGTGTGTCGAATACTTTTGACGGCTTGTCAGCGCAATAGCATCAGCGACAATCGATTCTGCATGAAGTCGCAATCTTTTTTCATTGGTACCAGCCCTATCGCGCAAGCTTTGCGCCGTCTGATCACCACCATGGCCAACTCTAACGCCACAGTGCTCATCACCGGTGAAAGCGGCACCGGCAAAGAGCTGCTGGCGCGCTCGCTGCATGAACAATCCGACCGTGCAGGCGGCGCTTTTGTACCTATTAACTGTTCAGCCATACCTAAAGAATTACTCGAAAGTGAACTCTTCGGTCACCGCAAGGGTTCCTTCACCGGTGCGGTCGCGGACCGCATCGGACGCTTCGAACTGGCCCACGGTGGCACCATTTTTCTGGATGAAATCGGCGACATGAGCCTGGGCATGCAAGTCAAACTGCTGCGTGTGTTGCAGGAACGCTTGATCGACCCGGTGGGCGCTACCCGACAGGTTCCCATCGATGTGCGTGTCATTGCCGCCACACACCGGGATCTGGAAGCAGAAATACAGGCCACGCGCTTTCGCGAAGATTTGTACTATCGGCTTAACGTCTTACCAGTGGTCACACCGCCTTTGCGCGAACGCAAGGAAGACATCCCCGAACTGCTGCGTTTTTATGCCGGACACTACAAAAACGGCAACAACCACCCGGTGAGCTTTTCACCTGAATTTTCAGACGCCCTCATCAACTACCCCTGGCCGGGCAATGTGCGTGAACTGTGCAATCTGATAGACCGCTTCAGCACGCTGTATGCCGGTCAGGTGCTGGACCTGCGCGCCATCCCTTCCAATCTGCTGCCCAAGGGACTGATACCGCTACAAATCGAATTGCTCGAGCGCAGCGGACCGGCGACCGCCCAGGATATGACCATGCCTCCCGAAGTGCTGGCGGAAATGCAAAACGACAGCGGCTTGACAGTGGATCAGCCCCAACCGCAGGACAACGAGGTCGAGAGCATCATCATGCTGGCCCAGGGCATGCCGCATTTACCGGTCGAGGGCATGTCGCTCAAGGACCGGCTGGCGGAAATAGAACGCAACATCATTGAACAGGCGCTGGAACGCTCGCAGGGCAATGTGTCGCGCACCGCCAAGCTGCTGAACCTTCAACGCACCACGTTGATAGAGAAGATCAACAAGTACGAATTACGCAGCGCCTGAAGTTTCTTATTTAGGATCCTGGTTCAGCACCGTGATGCTCATACGGCGGTTGCGCGGGTCGAACTTATCTTTGGGATTGAACGGATCGGTATCAGCCACACCTTCGATGCGTGTGAAGCGGTCTTCCTTGATGCCTTTTTTCTGTAACAGCTGACGCGTGGCTTCGGCGCGTTCGGCTGACAGCGACCAGTTGTTTTTGCCGTCAGGGTTCTGAAAAGGCACTGCATCCGTATGACCGCGAATAGCGACTTTGTTGGGCATATCGGCTAATGAGGCAGCGACTTCGGTGATCAAGGCAGAGGCCTTGCCTTGCATGCTGACACCGCCGCTGGGGAACATGGCGAAGTCGGCCTTGTCGATGATTTCAATGCGCAGACCGTCTTTGTCCCGGGTGATAGACACTTGGTCTTTGATCTGCTCGAACTTCTTATTTTCAGACAGTTTTTCATTGATCTCTTTTTCAAGCTTTTCAAAGTTTTCCTTGTCCTGCTGCTCGGCGATTTCTTTTTTCTGCGCCTTGGTCAGCTTATCCGGGTCGTTGCCGCCCTCGTCCTGGCTCTTGCCCTCGCCATTGCCGGAACTCGGGTCCTTGGCTTCGTTTTCGTTTTCAGGCGCCGGGTCGGTGTCCGGGTTGGGGCCGCCTTCCGATTTGGGTGTCAG
This sequence comes from Limnohabitans sp., assembly GCA_009693225.1. Lineage (GTDB taxonomy): Bacteria > Pseudomonadota > Gammaproteobacteria > Burkholderiales > Burkholderiaceae_C > Limnohabitans. The sequence goes on from SHXP01000001.1 coordinate 29,220, forward strand.
GCGCTCGAGCAAACCGGTCTGGCGCATGGCGTAGGGAAACGCATCCGGGTCGATGATGGAACGACCGCCGAGCACGCCATTGGAGCCTGCGAGCTGGCCCACCGGGGTCAGGCTGTGTGAGGTGGGTTTGAAATAGTCGGCAATGCTTTTGCGCTGATCGGCGTTGGAAGCGCCCAGCAACCACATCAACAAAAAGAAGGCCATCATGGCGGTCATCATGTCGGCCAGGGCGATCTTCCAGGCACCGCCGTGGGCACCGCCATGCCCGTCGGGCATTTTCTTAATGATGATGACCGGCGCAAGCGCCGCCGCGGCCTCGGGGGCCGGCGCCGGCGCCGCCTCGGCAAGAATGTCAGCCGGTGCAGCGTCTTCTGCTTGGGTAGGATCGGCTTTTTCGTCAGCCATGTTTATTTGCCTCGCATGCCGTCGAAGATTTCACCGAACGACGGCTGACAATGGTGGTTGATCACCGATCGTGCCGCCTCGATCACTAAGGGCATGGGATGTCCGTGCAGGTTAGCCACGATGAGCTGTTGCACGACCTTCAAGAGTTCACCGTCTTCATCGATCACCTGGGCAATGCGAACCGCAAACGGGCCGGCGACACCGTAGGCCAACAGCACGCCCATGAATGTTCCCACCAAGGCGCTACCGATCAAAGCACCCAGGACAGGCGGGGGCTGGTCAATCGCACCCATGGTTTTCACCACACCCAGCACACAAGCCACAATGCCAAGCGCTGGCAAAGCACCTTCCATATTAGTCCAAAAGGCAGCTTTAAGCATTTCGTGGTGATGGTGATTTTTAATGGAAGCCGTCATCACATCTTCCACGGCATAAGGACTCAAATTGCCCGAGGACACCACCATCAAACGGACGGTGTCGCAAATCAAAGCCAGCAGCGAATGGTCTTGTAACAGCGGAGGAAACTCGGCAAAGATGGCACTTGACTCGGGATTTTCAATATGCGGTTCAAGCGCAACCGCGCCTTCCGCTTTCAGAGTTTTCAATATTTTAGAGACCACCAGAATGACAGCCAAGTAATCTTCCTTGTGGTACTTGGGGCCCTTGAAAACCAAGCCCACGGCACTGAAACCGGCGCCGACCGTGGCCTTGCTGTTACTGATAAGAGCAGCACCGACCGCAGCACCAAAAATTTGCGCGAACTCCCAAGGCGCGGCCTTGATCACGGGTGTTAAATCGCCACCGTGTGCGACGAACACGCCGAACACTGCGATCATCAAAACTACAAGACCAACTGCTGCCATGTTCTTACTCCACTGTTAAGGCAAACGGGGTCGCATGACCCCATTGCCTTCAAATCTGTCTGCCAGAGTAACTGAAAAGCAATACCCTGCGACGAGTCTTAACTTCAATTCATGCCCATTCCCGCCTGCTGTGCACGCGGGATCAAGGCAGGCACGGTTTCCCATGCACTACGGATTTCTTTCATTAAGCCATGGATTTCTTCCAAAGCTTCTAAATTGTTATGAGCATTCACGTGCAACAAACGGCGCGTAACGTAGTCATAAAGTTCATTTAAATTCTTGGCCAGATCGCCGCCCGTTTCGAAGTCAAGCGCGCCTTGAAGACCCAGCACAATACGGCAGGCTCGGGCAATCGATTTGCCCTTGTCTTCCTGGTTTTTATGCAGGATATGGCCTTTGGCGGCAGATATGCTCTCAATCAATCCGTCAAACAGCATTTGTATCAGCTCAACACTGTTGGCCTTGGACACTCCGGTGCTGACCTTGACCTGTCCGTAGGATTCGATGGCTCTGTGATTGGCTCTCATGACTTTGGCTCCTGTAATTCAATCTTTGACAATGAATGATTCGGAGTCATGGGCTCGAACTTGAGAATGATTCTGCGATTGCATACGAAAGTCATGCAGTTACAGGCCTGGCTTGCTGTTCAGCGGCCGGGGCGACCTGCTGCGCTTGCGCAGCATTATCCAGGCCGGACAAATCAGGCTGCAACAACTGCGCTTCAGGTGCCTCGACAAACGGCAGCGCCGGTGCGACTTCTTCAGCCGGCGGCAAATGCGTCTGATCTTCTTTGCCTTCAGGGTGAATCAACAGTGTGGCCGAATAAGCTTCTGTCAAACCTATACCGATGCGCGCATAAATCATGCCTGTCACCTGATCGAGCGACTGCTGTATGCGCAACACATCATCGGGTTTGGCGGCTGCGAAATCGGCGCCGGCCTGATAAATGCTGGCCAGATGGTGCATGGGCAACCAGGACTCGAGCGAGCCGCGCGGCGTGGGAATCATGCGGTTATTGGTCGGCACGCCGGCGGTACCGGCCTTGCCGTGGACATAACCCTCCATGAACACCTGTTCAATATGCTGGCGCAACACGGGTTCGTAATGCGGCTTGAGGTTGCCGACAAATTTGGCATCGACGCCCGGCACCGGAATGCCGCTCATGGCGTCCCACAGGGCTTTGCCGGATAACTCGCCGAACAATCCGTCGTTATAGGTCTGCGGAATGTCTGATTTGTCATAACTCTGGTAAATCACATTCACCTTATCGATGATGTAGAGCACCAGAATAAAAACCAGCAGCAAACCCCAGGCGAAAAAAAGTTGGAAAAAACTGTTCATGCCATCCTCCGTCCGAATTTGCTGACCTGATCGTCACCCACTTGCAAAGTGCCGCGCAGTTTTTTAACCACCGAAGACAGAATCTGGCTGACGCGCGATTCGCTGACCTCCAGCACTTCGCCGATTTCCTTCAAATTCAGTTCTTCCACATAATAGAGTTGCATGACCAGTTGTTCACGCTCGGGGAAGCTGGCAATCGCATCGGTCACCGCTTCCATGAATTCGGCTTCCTCGACCATCACATCGGGCTGGCGCGAAGCATCATCTGCAATGCTCATCACTTCTTCCGTGACAACTTCCAGCGAATAGGTTTCAAAGCGACGCGCCTTACCGAGTTCTTTCTGGAAATCCTCCAGTTCCTTACCCATGTACTCGGCAATCTCGGCCTGGGTCGGCGCACGGCCGAGTTCAGAAGCCAGAGCATGCAGGGTTTCGTTGTGCGATTTGTTGAAAGCGACGGCCGAGCGCGGCAGAAAGGACAAACGCCTGACCTCGTCGAGCATCGCCCCGCGCACCCGACTGTGGGCAAAGTTTTCAAAGTCCACGCCCTTGCTCGCATCAAAAGCCCGCGAGGCTTCGAGCAGTCCCATCATGCCGACCTGTATCAATTCGTCGAGCTCCATGTAGGCAGGAACTCGCGCCTTCAAATGCAAGGCCACGCGTTTGACCATTCCCAGGTGGGCCAGTATCAGTTCCTCGCCCTGCGGGCGCGCCTGGCTGTACATCTTCATTGGTGACATCGTGCGCATCATTGATTCGAACTGCTTTTCAACAGTCGCTCCATGAAAAATTGCAAACCACCCGAAGGCTGGTCAATAGGTCGTAACTGGGTGCATAACTCCGCCAGACGGCGGAAGTCACGCGCTGCCGCGGTACCCGGGGCCAGCTCCATGACGGACTGGTATTTCTTGAGCGCTGCCAGCACCATTTCGTCGCGCTCAATAGCGGTCAGGTAATGCACAGATTCATTGAGGAAGCGCACGCACACATCGTTGAGGCGCTGGTAGAGTTTCCAGCCCTGTGTTTGCGTGTCGACCAGATTCGGCAGCAAATAAATTTCATCAAGATGCATTTCCTGCGACATCACCTTGATGGTGCCGTAGGCGTCGGCGATCGATGCAGGGTCATCCTGCACCACCACAATGCGGCGATGACAGGCTGCCAGAAAGGCCAGTACCGACGGCGCAATACCGGCGGCCACATCGACGATCAGGTAATCCACATGCTTGCCCAGGTTGCTGAAGGACTGCACGATGCTGGCCGCCTGAATCTGGCTCAAAGCCGCCAGCTCCTGCATACCGGAAGCACCGGGAATCAGTTGTATACCCTGACGTGTCTTGATGACGATTTCTTCCAATGTTTTCTGACCAGCCAGAAAATGGCTCAGGTTGTATTCGGCGCGTGCGCCCAAGGCGATTTGTGCATTGGCCAGACCCAGATCGGCGTCAAACAACATCACATCGTGACCGCGCTGGGCCAGCGCCACCGCAAGATTGATCGACACCGTGGTTTTACCAACGCCGCCTTTGCCGCTGGCAATGCCTATGACTTCGGTGCTTTTTGTTTTACTCATATGATGCCCCTGTGTGTTGCGCGGCCAAGCGGCTGATCCTCGCGGATGCCATGGCCATGGTGCTGCGCAAATCTTCGTGGGCGGCTTCGATACTGTTCAACGACAGTTGATTCAGTGCCAGTGATACCAGTTCTTCAATCTGCAACTGCCGGTCCAAGTCGCCGATGCGCTCGCCGCGGCTGACGCTGCTCACACCGACATGGCCTTCGGTCAACAGCTGAATCAATGACCAGGGCTGGGTGGCTTCGTCAAGTTTGCTCACCATCAGGCTCTGCCACTGAATCTGCGGCGTAGACAAGAGGCGACGCAACAAAGACTGAGAGGCATCTGCGGGCATGACCAGATGGAACTGGGCGGCCTGCGCGACAGCGGCGATTTCCGCCACCCGCTCTGCCATTTGAACGCCGGGGGTATCAATGACGATACATTTGCGCTGACCGTGTTCCTCCAGCAGCAGTTTCAACATGGTGATATTGGTGGCGCGGAAACAATCCACGCCTGACTGTGCGCTGAGCAACTGCGTCTGGTTCCAGGCACCGACTCGCTGGTCGCTGAAACTGATGACCGCCACCTGTTCGCTGCCCAGCGAAGCGCTGGCCCGCTGCGCCATGCGCGCGACCATCAGGGATTTGCCTGAACCGGAAGGACCGGCCAGCACATGGATGCCGCTGTCAGCCACTGCCACATGGGTTTGCTGCATGGAGTGACTCAACTGGCGGCGGATTTCCTCCAGCGCCGGTTCAACTTCCTCGAAACTCTGGATGCTGTCAATCAGCAAGGCCCGCAAGGCCATGGGGATAGCTGCTTCCTGCAAAGCATTGCGCAGCGGATGCAGATTGCGGGAAATACCGGCACCCTGCCAGGCCATTTGCTGGCTGAGTTTGAATTCCTTGCGCAGTACGGACAGCTCTTCGCGAACCATTGCCACAATTTCACGTCCGCGTTGCTTGTCGCGCTCTTCCTGGGCAGCCAGCAGTTTTTCTGCAGCCGTGTTGTCGATCACGGCGGCGGGTGCTGACAGTGGTTCCTGCGCAGGTCCGGCAACAGCTTCAAGTGTTTTCTCTTCCACGGCCTTGGTTTTCAAACTGGCGGCAGGCACAAAACCTTCACTCATCGACGCCTTGGGCGTTTTGCCGCCGCGTTTTTGGCGGGTCATGGTGTCGTCAAGCACCTGACCGAAGCTCGCCGGTGTCTCTTCCAACACAGGGGTATCGGGCAAGGCATAGGTTTTGTCTGTGGGCACAAAGGCCTCGGCGACAGCGGTTTCCGCGTTTAGGGGCGCCAGGTCCACGGCCACAATCAATTCAGTCTGACCACGCACTTTGCTGCTGGAGATGACGAGCACGTCGGGGCCGAACATCGCCACCGCTTTTTCGTTGGCGGCCCGGGTATCGCGCGCAAGAATTCGTTTGAGTTCCATGTTGTTTCTCGCAGGTCAGTGTTTTACTTATGTCAATCAATTACGGTTCATGGCGTTCACGGTGTGAATCACCTTGACAGCCTGATCATCCGGGATTTCGCTGTAGGACAGCACGGTCAAATCATTCACGCGGAAGCGCACTGCTTTGGACAGCCAGCCACGGATCAAAGGCGACACCACCAGCACGGCGGCGTGTCCTTCTTCTTCCATGTCGTGAGCCGCCTGGCGCAGCGAATTGAACAGGTTTTCCGCCAGATTCGGCTCTAGCACCACCGGCTGGCCGGGCTGGCTTTGCTGCAACACGTTGTGCAGCAGTTGTTCGAGACCGGGTTCCAAGGTCATGACCGACAGGTTGCTGGATTCATCAACCAGCGCCTGCATGATCATTCGGCCGAGTTTGGGGCGCACCGAAGCGGCAAGTTGTTCGGGGTCGGTGCTGCGTGCGGAGGCCTCAGTCAGGGTTTCAACAATGGAGCGCATATCGCGTATCGACACACCTTCACCAAGTAACTGTTGTAACACGCGGGTGACCACACCCAGGCTGAGTTTGCCCGGAACCAGTTCTTCCACCAGTTTGGGCGATTTGGCCGACAACTTGTCAAGCAACTGCTGAGCTTCGTCGTGGCTCAACAGATCTGCCGAGTTTTCGCGCAGCACTTTGTTCAAATGGGTGGCAATCGCCGTGCTTGCATCGACCACGGTGTAACCGAGGGTGCGCGCCACATCGCGTTGCGAGGGTTCGATCCACACCGCTTCCAGGCCAAAAGCAGGTTCGCGCGTAGGCGTACCCTGCAATTCACCGTAGACCTGGCCGGGGTTGATCGCGAGTTCGCGGCCGACCTTGATCTCGCCCTTGCCGCGCACCACGCCTTTGAGAACGATGTTGTAGCTGTCTGGGTCAATGTTCAAGTCGTCACGGATACGCACAGGCTGCACCAGAAAACCGAGTTCGGCAGACAGTTTTTTGCGCACGCCTTTGACGCGGCTCATGAGTTCGCCGCCTGTGTCCGGGTTGACCAGGGGAATCAGGCCGTAGCCGATTTCTAGACCGATCAAATCAACCTGGTCCACATCGTCCCAGTCCAGATCTTTGGTGGCTTCAGAGGTGGCAGCTGCCTGGGCCACAGCTTCCTGGGTGGCTTCTTCTTCCACTTCGTTTTTCACCACCAGCAAACCCAGACCGGCTGTCGCTGCAGCCAGGGTGATGAACATCAAATGCGGCATGCCGGGCACCAGTCCCAGCATGGTCAGAATGATGGCCGAAATAAACATGGCCGAAGGATTGGCCAACTGTGCGCTGGCCTGTTCGGAAATCGATTCAGTGGTGGTGACGCGGGTCACGATGATGGCAGTGGCCAGTGACAACAGCAAGGACGGGATCTGTGCCACCAGGCCGTCACCGATTGTGAGCAAGGTATATATCTTGCCGGCTTCGGACACTGACAAACCGTGCTGTAACACTCCAATAGTCAGGCCGCCGATCAGGTTGATCAACAGAATCAGCAAACCGGCGATGGCGTCGCCGCTGACAAATTTGGAGGCACCGTCCATGGCACCGAAGAAGTCAGACTCTTGAGCCAGTTCTTCACGGCGTTTTTTGGCGGTGGCCTGATCGATCACACCGGCGTTCAAGTCGGCATCAATAGACATTTGTTTACCGGGCATGGCATCCAATGTAAAACGTGCATTCACTTCAGAGACGCGTCCGGCACCCTTGGTCACCACGATGAAGTTGATGATCATCAAAATCGTAAAAATGATAAATCCAACTACGTAGTTACCGGCAATAACAAATTCACCAAACGCTGACACCACTTTACCCGCTGCGTCATGGCCGGTATGACCCTCCACCAGGATGATCCGGGTGGAAGCCACGTTCAAAGCCAGCCTCAACATGGTGGCAAACAGCAGCACTGTGGGAAAGGACGAGAAATCCAGCGGTTTGCGGGTGCTGATGGAGATCATGATGATCACCAGGCTGATGACAATATTGAAAGTGAACAAAAAGTCCAATAAAAGTGCAGGCAAAGGGATCACCAGCATGGCCATGATCACTAACACCAGGACGGGAATACCCAGACCGGCAAGATCAAACTTTGCCAAGTTCTGTCGAATCGTTGACAGGCTCAAGGTGCTCATTGTGACTTTTCTCTTGTTTTTTGAAGCGTTAAGAATTCAATTTCGGAGCGCTTTTCAGTGCAGACAGACTGATCAAGCAATGGATGTGCCAGCCTCTCTAGATGCCATCGCCCTGCCGGTCCGGCGGGCTTGAAGCCGCCGGAACAAGCTTCCTGTACCGGCAAGCCATTTCCAGTCACGGTTCTTGCATATTGACTGGCATCTTTTAGGAAAACACTGAACGGATATGAACTTATCTGCATTGAACAAGCTTGGGGCCAACGGCCCGGGCATCAACCATACTGAGGCTTCGTCGCCTGACAACGCCTTGTCACGCCTGTCTTCTTCGGCATTAAGCGGTGCCGATTTCGCCAGTTTTTTGCATAACCAGATACAGGCATTGAAACAACCGCAGCGGCAACATCTTGCCGGCGATCAAGCCAAATTGCCGCCGGCCCCGGCCGAGCGCTCCGCCCATTCCAGCGACAGGCACAACCCGCAGATGCGCGCCAAAACTGCGCAACGCGACAACATGCAAGAAGCCGGCCGTAGCAAGTCGACTCAGGACAACGACGCTGCTGCCAAGCTCACGCAAGAATATCTTCAGCCATTAAATAACAGCGGAGATCACACCGAGCTGTCTGATCAAACTGCCGGCGGCGATGAGGAGTTGGCACAAGACAAGCAGGCCAGAGAATCGGATACAGACACATCACCAAGCAACGCGCCGGCACAGCCCGGGCAAAAGACGCTTGCATCTGCAACCAGCATGGCAGCCGCGGAACTGAAGCCGGCCGAGCAATCCGGCACAGCTGATAAGCAAGAGAGTGATATCACCCCGGCCAAGTCGACGCCGGACCTGTCCGGCCAGCCAGGTGCCCTGACCACGATTGCGCTGAGCGACAATCTGCAAATCATCACAACCGCGCAAACCGCGCCCAGTGAAAAAAGCGTGGCCGACTTTGCGCTGGCCATGGGCCTGGAGCCCGGGCAGGTCAAAGAACTGTTCGGCAGTTCCAGCGCCGCCGCCAGCACCAGCGCCAACATGAAAACCGGGCTGTCGACCAAAGACATGCTCGGTATCAACGCCATGCCTTCTTACACACCACCGCAACCGGCTGTTGTCAGCGGCCCGGACAGCCAAAGCGCCGGCATGCAGCCGCTTGTACTGAACAAACCCGTCAGCAGCGCCGACTTCCAGGCTTTGCAAAAAACAAGCCCTGCCACAGACGCTAAACCGGGCGCTGACTGGCTGGCCAAGCTGGACAATTTGCAGGTTCAAACAGGCGCTCTGCAAATCCAGCAAACAGCCATTGCGCCGCCGCCGAGCACCTTGTCGGTCCTGTCCATGTTGGATGCGCAATTGCGCACCGAAGACATTGAAAGCCTGAAACAAGAGTTCGACGCGATCCAAGCCGCCCCCGCAGCCGATGTATCCGGCGAGAACCTGCCCGCCCCGATGGCTCAGCCGGGTCAGCGCAACGGCCACCCTGCGACCACGCCGGCAGCGCCGGTGTTTGCCAATAACCCTGACTTGGCGCAGACTTACGAGAATTTGAGCCGCAAACTCACGACCGAGTTGGCGGCCCGCATGCATGAAAAGCTCAACGCTGGCGAATGGACCATGAAATTCGCCTTGAAACCGGCCAGTCTCGGCCTGGTGGGTGTTCAGCTGGAAATGCGCAACGGCAAACTGACGGCCCAATTCCAATCCGATACCGCGCTGACCCAGGGCTTGATACAGAACGGCAGCCAGCGTCTGAAAGACGCTTTGGCCGATCTGGGCATGAACAACGCATCGGTGCTGGTCGGCCAGGGCCAAAGCCAGTCTGCCGGTCAATCCGGTCAGAACAATCCGCAAGGCCAAACCGGCTTACCGGAAAAAAGAGAAGAAAATCGTGCGAAACTGACGGAAGAATCTGGCCCGAAAATTGCGCAGGGTTTGGTATCCGGGCGCAGCAAGCGTTCACAATTTGACAGTTACGCCTGACATTTGAGATTTAGAGGAGTATTTCATGGCAACAGCAGCACCCGAAGCAGCACCTGAAGAAGGCGCAGAAGCGCCTAAAAAGAAAAAGCCGATTCTGTTAATTTTCGGTATTGTCGTTTTGGCGATTGTTTTGATGGTTGGCGTCGCTTTCGGCACTTTGTATTTCTCAGGCTACTACGAGAAAAAGGCCGAATTGGCTGCCATGGACAAACTCGAGGAGCTCGAAGCCGCGGCCACCAAGGCAAAGGACGAGGCGCCTGCCAAACTGAAAAAGGAAGCGCCCGAAGCCACTCGCTTCGAGAAAAATTACTTCCAGATCGAAAAAGAGCTGATGACCAACATCACCGGCTCGAAAAAAGTCATGGTGGTGCAACTCGCTGTGATGACGCACTACGACTCACGCGTGTTTGACAACATCAAAAAGCACGAATTCGCTTTGCGCTCGGCCATGCTGGACTTGATGCGCCAGTCCACTGAGGCTGAAGCCAGCAAGCCGGAATTCCGCAAGGAAATGGCGATCAAACTCAAAGACATCATGAACGCATTGCTCGAAGAGTACGAAGACTTCGGCGGCATTGAAGAAGTCATGTTCACTTCCTTTGTGATGCAGTAAAGGCCCATGGCAACACGTCAAAATTTACTCAGTCCGGAAGAACTGTCCGCCCTGTCAGAAGGGCTGAAAGACGGCTCGCTGGAATCGGACACCGGTTTCAATACCGGGATGCGGGTGCGCAAGCACGACCTGGCCAGCGAGAACAGCAGCCTGGGCGTGAATGTGTCGTCGATCGACATGATCAACGAGCGCTTCATCCGCATGTTCCGCCTGGGTTTGCTGGAAGTGTTGCGCACCACGCCGCGAGTCAATCCCACGCGCGTGCAGATCATGAAGTTCGGCGACTACGTCGGCATGCTCAAGCCGCCTTTGTCGGTCAATACCATCCGCATCAACCCGATGCGCGGCAACTCGGTGATCATGATCGACCCGAACGTGGTGTTCAGCTCGCTCGACAGTTTTTTCGGCGGATTCGGCAAAGGTGTTTCCGATCTGCCGCCCGGGCGCCTGTTCACGGCGACTGAAAACCGCATCATTCACATCATTCTTGAAGTCTTTTTCCGCTCGCTCAAGGAAGCCTGGGGGCCGGTGCTGGAAATCGACTGTGAGCAGGTCAGCTCGGAAATCAACCCGCAATTCGCGCAGATTGCCGACGAAAACGACCTGGTCGTGCTCAGCCGTTTTGAAGCCGAAGCGACTGCCTCGGGCGGACGCGGTTTCATCGATCTGGTCTACCCGTATGCCACGCTCAAACCCATGCGCGACCTGTTGCGCAGCCGGGTGGCTTCCGGCGACGGCAACGAAGAATCCGACAAGATCTGGCGCGAGGACCTGGCCGTGGCGGTCGGCGACTCCGAACTCGATGTACGCGTGGTGATGGGACAGATCAAAACCACCTTGCGCCATTTGCAAACCATGAAGGAAGGCGACATGCTGTTCTTCAAGAAACCCGAGCTCGCGCACTTCATGGCCAATGGCGTGCCGTCCTTCGGGGTCAACATCGGAACTCGCGGCTCGAATGTGGCGGTACGCATTGAGAAACAACTGATCCCCGGACACAATTAACAAGGCAGGATGACACCATGAATGACACCACCAACGAGACACCGGAGTTGAACCCCGAAGACGATACACTTTCGCCGACGGCTGAAGAGTTTCAGGTTTCCCAGCCCGGCAACATCAATCCTGAGGTGCTGCAAAACATTTCAGTGAACCTGTCGATTGAATTGGGCCGCACCAATATCAAGATCAAGGACCTGATGCGCCTGACCCAGGGCAGCGTGGTTGAACTCGATCGCATTGCCGGTGAACCGCTGGACCTGCTGGTCAACGACACCGTGGTCGCACAAGGCGAGGTGGTGCTGGTCAATGACCGCTACGGTATTCGCCTCACCCGTGTGGTGCCTTCGACCGACCGTTTGAAATCGCTCTGATCGCTGATGAATACAGCCGGTGACGCTTTTTAAAACAGGGCCGGATACCAAAGACTTTGAATAAAAGATCTGTGGCCTCAGTACCCGTTTTCTATGCTGACAACACCACTTCGCCGCGCAGCGAATGCGGCAAGGCACAGGTGATGCGCACATCGATCATCTGACGCGTCAGACGGGCTGACTGCGGTCCGCCGTCAAAATTGACGATGCGGTTGCATTCGGTGCGACCCATCAATTCGGCGGCGCTTTTGCGCGACGGCCCTTCCACCAGAATGCGTTGCACCGTACCCAGACGGCTGTCGCTGATGCTCCTGACGTTGTCTTCGACCGTCGCCTGCAAATGCTGTAAGCGGCGCAACTTCACTTCGTGCGGCGTGTCGTCAGCCAGATTGGCCGCCGGTGTGCCCGGGCGCGGGCTGAATATAAAACTGAACGAGGCATCAAAACCGATGTCGGTGATCAACTTCATCAGCTTGCCAAAGTCTTCCTCGGTCTCGCCGGGAAAGCCGACGATGAAATCCGAACTCATTGCCATGTCAGGACGTACCGCGCGCAGCTTGCGGATGGTGCTTTTGTATTCCATGGCGGTGTAACCGCGCTTCATGGCCATGAGTATGCGGTCGCTGCCGTGCTGCACCGGCAGATGCAAATGGCTGACAAGTTGCGGCACCTTGGCATACACATCGACAAGCCGCTGGGTGAATTCGTTCGGATGGCTGGTGGTGTAGCGGATGCGCTCGACACCGGGAATCTCGGCGATGTATTCGATCAACAAGGCAAAGTCTGCTATCTCCGCTGTCCCGCCCATGCTGCCCCGGTAGGCATTCACGTTCTGGCCGAGCAAGGTGATTTCTTTCACGCCCTGGGCACACAAACCCGCCACTTCAGTAAGCACATCATCCAAAGGTCGGTTGATTTCTTCGCCGCGTGTGTAAGGCACAACGCAATAACTGCAATATTTGGAGCAACCTTCCATGATGGAGACAAAAGCCGAGGCACCTTCGACCCGCGCCGGGGGCAAGTGGTCGAACTTTTCAATCTCGGGAAAGCTGATGTCGACCTGCGGCTTGTTCAAAGCTTTGCGCTGGTTCAGCAACTCGGGCAAGCGGTGCAGGGTTTGCGGGCCGAACACCACATCGACATAGGGTGCGCGCGCGATGATGGCCTCGCCCTCCTGGCTGGCGACGCAACCGCCGACGGCAATCTGCACGCCTTTTTTCTTCAGGTGCCGCACGCGGCCCAGATCGGAAAACACTTTTTCCTGGGCTTTTTCGCGCACCGAACAGGTGTTGAAAACCACCAGATCAGCCTGGTCTATGTCTTGGGTTTGTTCGTAGCCCTGGGCGGCGCCGAGGACGTCGGCCATCTTGTCCGAGTCGTACTCGTTCATCTGGCAGCCGAAGGTTTTGATAAAGACTTTGCGGCTCACGGCAAGGTCCTTTGAATGATGCAGCGGGTCATGGTGTAGATCCAGAGGCTGTGAAAGGAGAACGCATTGTATCGGCTGCCTTCTTTATGATGTGCACATGCAAGCTTTCAAACGCACTGTTTTATTCACTGACACCGATGGACGCGCTCGCTTTCGCGAGGAAGACATAAGCCTGGACCAGGGCACGCCGGCGTCACGCCTGAGCGAACTGCTGCCAGCACATGGCCTGCAACTGCGCCGCAGTCCTGCGGGATTTCAAAGCAGCTTTCACGTCACCACCAGTCCGCAATGGGTGTTCATTCTGCAAGGCCAAATGGAAATCGGTTTGCAGGACGGCAGCACGCGTCTGTTCACAGCCGGACAGCATTTTTTCTCTGCCGATGTGTTGCCGCATGGTGCAGTGTTCGATGAAAAATGGCACGGTCACTGCAGCCGTCAGGTGGGTAACGAGGAATTGGTGACAGCGTTTGTGCGCGCCTGAATACATTACAGCGCAGAATTTTTTCATGCCGGCCAGACGAATTAGTTTGTAAATTAACCGGAAAGAATCTATTTGCAGCGGATTGGCTAAAGAGACCGCCGCAACAAGCCGATACCATCGCATATCTTGGTGTCCATCGTGTATGCGCGCCGCCTCTCCCTGTCCTTTTCATTCAGAGCAGTCATGAAAAAATACCTACGATTGATATTGGAAATCCTGTTGGGGATTTGCCTGGTGGCGACATCCACCCTGGCCTATTTGAATTACTCAGCGAAAAAACACCTGGTCGCTGAAGTCGGCGAACTCACCGAACAGCTCGGTGAAGCCAAGGAAGCCCTGGAAAAAGCGCATGAGACAGAGCCCGCAGCGGATGAAAACGCCGCCGAATCCGGTGGCTCCAGCACCCAGGAACTCGATGCACTGAAAGCCGCCTTCTCCAATGGCATTGTGTTGCAGGACATCGAAGCCCTGTACAAAGTGCAAAAAGCCTTGAGCGCCGAGCGACAGGTCGGCATGGCTTCTATCCGTTTGCTCACCAAAGGCGCTCAGGACGAGGGCACGGTTGCCGCCTTCCAGAAAGCACTGGAGATGGCTGAATGGAGCAACCGCTTGCAGACTGTGTGTGCGGCACAAAACGCGCTTGCGGCAGCTGGCCAGAAAGTCAAAGTGCTGTCCGATTGCAAAAAATCCGCCGAGAAAGAAGAGCCGGCCAAGGACGCACACGGCAAAAAAGGCGACAAATCCTCTGCGGTTCATTGGGGCTATGAAGGCGACAACGGTCCCGAACACTGGGGCGACAACTTCCCGGTCTGCGGCACCGGCAAAAAGCAATCCCCACTGAACATCGTCGGTCCGTTTGAAAAGTCCAAGGACGTGTTGAGTGTGGACTACAAGGAAGGTCCGCTCAAGATGTTCAACAACGGCCACACCATACAAGTGAATGTGGAACCCGGCAGCACCCTGAGCATCAACAAGGAAAGCTACGACTTGCTGCAATTCCACTTTCACCGGCCGTCTGAAGAACAGGTCGACGGCAAGAACTCTGCCATGGTCGCGCACTTCGTGCACAAGAGCAAAGACGGAAAGCTGGCCGTCATCGGTGTGCTGCTGAACGAAGGCAAGGACAACCCCGCCATCAAAACCCTGTGGGCCCATCTGCCGCCCAAGGAAGGCGAAGAGTACCTGCCGGAAAAAGTCAGCTTCAATCCGGCGAACATGCTGCCCAAGGAACTCGGGTTTCACAACTACGAAGGCTCACTGACCACGCCGCCGTGTACAGAAGGCGTTCAGTTCTACATCCTGAAAAAGCCGATGGACATTTCCAAGGATCAGGTCGGAAAATTCCCTTACAAGCTCAACGCCCGCCCGGTGCAAAGCCTCAACGGCCGCAAGATCAACGCCGGCGGCTGACACTGAGAGTCCTCTGACGCACAAAAGCCTGCAACGTGTTGCAGGCTTTTTTATGCAAGGAAAAAGGCTGTCGACCCGTTTGAAGCGGCGTCTGAGTATAACCGCCGTTATCAGCGCGGCATGCCGGGAAAGCCGCCCATGCCTTTCATGCTGCCGAGTTTTTTCATCATCTTCATCAAACCGCCGCCGCGCATTTTTTTCATCATGTCCTGCATTTGACCAAATTCGTTCAGCAGACGGTTGACATCGTGGACCTGCACCCCGGCACCGGCGGCGATGCGGCGCTTGCGCGTGGCCTTTATGATGTCGGGTTTGCTGCGTTCTTGCAGGGTCATGCTGTGGATGATGCCCTGCTTTTTCACCATTTCTTTTTCGGCGCGGTTCAAATCCACGTCCCTGGCCTTGGCCGCGATCTGACCGGGCATTTTGTCCATCAGGCTGGACAGTCCACCCATTTGCTTCATCTGCTGTATCTGCGATAAAAAATCATTCAAGTCAAACCCGTCGCCGCTTTTGAGCTTGGCGGCCATTTTCTGCGCAGCCTCCATGTCGACATTGGCCGTGACCTGCTCGACCAGCGCCACGATGTCGCCCATGCCGAGCATGCGCCCGGCGTGGCGTTCGGCATCAAAGGCCTCCAGACCGTCGATTTTTTCACTGGTACCGGCAAACTTGATGGGCGCACCGGTGATCTGGCGCACCGACAGCGCAGCGCCGCCGCGTGAATCGCCGTCGGTTTTGGTCAGCACGATGCCGGTCAGCGGCAGCGCTTCCTTGAACGCCTTGGCGGTATTGATGGCATCCTGACCCAGCATGGCGTCGACCACGAACAAGGTTTCCACCGGATGCACCGCTGCGTGCAAGGCACGGATCTCGTTCATCAAGGCTTGGTCAATCGCAAGCCGGCCGGCGGTGTCTATCAGCAGCACATCAAAATAATGCTTGCGGGCATAGTCAATCGCAGCCAAGGCAATCTCAACCGGTTTTTGCCCGGCATCGCTTGCAAACCATTCGACACCCGCTTGTGCCGTCACACTTTTCAATTGTTCGATCGCAGCCGGCCGGTACACGTCAACCGATACGGTCAACACTTTTTTCTTGCGTCTGGTGATCAGGTGTCTGGCCAACTTGGCCGTGGTGGTGGTTTTACCGGCGCCTTGCAAACCCGCCATCAGAATGACCGCAGGCGGTTGTGCCGCCAGATTGATGTCGGCCACGCCTTCGCCCATGGTGGCGCTGAGTTCGCGCTGCACGATGCTGACCAGCACCTGTCCCGGCGTCAGTGAGCCTATGACTTCCTGACCCAGCGCCTTGTCCTTGACGCGGGCAATGAAATCCCGCACCACCGGCAGCGCCACGTCGGCTTCTAACAAAGCCATGCGCACCTCGCGCAACATATCGGCCACATTGGATTCGGTGATGCGGGCCTGGCCGCTGATCTGGCGAACCAGGCGCGAGAGTTTGTCGCTGAGTGTGCTTGCCATCGTCAATACCTTGCCATCAAACTTGCTAAAAGAAAAAACCGGATCGCTGGCGAAACGCTAAACTGTTCACATGATTGTATTCATCGCATCTCACTTCAGTCTGGTATGGGGCTTGCTGGCCGCCACAGCGTATGCGCTCGGGGGCTTGTTCGGCGGCCGTTTATCGGCACAGCAAAGCCGCAATTACCTGTGGCTGATTTCCCTGTTCCACGGGCTGAGTGTGATTGCCAGCCTGATTCCGGCTGACAATGAGCTCGCACATTTCGGCTTTGCCGCAGCCTTGTCGGCGACGTCATGGCTGGTGCTGCTGGTCTACACCGTCGAGCACCATTGGTTCCCGCAAATGCAGACCCGCTGGCTGATGTCCGGGGCAGGCATGGTGGCCGTCTTACTGCCTTTGCTGTTTCCAGGCCATGCCTTGCATAGTACTTCTTCGGCCTGGCTGCCTTTTCACTGGATGCTGGGCATGGCCTCGTACGCCTTGTTTGCCGCGGCAGTGGTGCATGCCAGCCTGATGAGCCGGGCGGAACGGCAGATGCGCATGGGCGCGGTTGACACCACCGGCCTGCCCTTGCTCACGCTGGAACGCCTGACTTTCCGCTTCGTCAACATCGGCTTTCTTCTGCTCAGCGCCACCTTGCTGGCCGGCTGGCTGTTCGGCGAGCAACTCTACGGTCCTGACAAGGCTTTGCGCTTTGACCACAAAACGCTGTTCGCCGTTCTTGCATGGCTGGTGTTTCTGCTGCTGATCTGGGGACGGCGCTACCGGGGCTGGCGCGGGGCGCCGGCGGTTCGCACGCTTTACGCCGGCGCGGCCCTGCTGTTGCTGTCCTACGCCGGTTCGCGTTTTGTCACCGAAGTCTTTTTAAACCGCACTTCATGAAATACCTGATCCTGCTAGGTGTAGTGTTCGCAGTGATCTGGTGGATCAAACTCAGTCGCCCGGCAACGCCCGCTGACAAAACGTCCACGGCCACCGATGGTCCACAGAACATGGTGCGTTGCGCACATTGCGGGCTGCATCTGCCGGACAACGAGGCAGTGCTCTCTCGCAACACGGCGTATTGCAGCGAAGCACACCGTGTGCTGGCAGAATCCTGAAGCATGAGCCGGCGACCTGTCTGGCATCAGGGCCGGTACCGCTTTGCCCATGCCGTTGCTTCGCCGAATTTCGGACCGCGCCCGGCGGCAACCGGTATTGATCTGCTGGTGATACACGCCATCAGCCTGCCGCCGGGCATCTACGGCGGCGACTATGTGCAGGATTTTTTCACCAACCGGCTTGACCACCATGCTCACCCTTACTTTGAGACATTGAGGGATGTGAAGGTATCGGCGCACTTTTATGTGCGCCGTGGCGGCGAGTTGATGCAGTTTGTCAGCTGTGATGATCGCGCCTGGCACGCCGGTGCATCCATTTACGCCGGACGCAGCAACTGCAACGACTTTTCCATCGGCATTGAACTCGAGGGACTGGACGGTGACACATTCAGTCGCGAACAATACGAATGTTTGATTGCGCTGGTGCCTATGCTGGCGCAGCAATACCCGCTCAAACACATTTGCGGTCACGAGCATATCGCGCCCGACAGAAAAAAAGATCCCGGAGAAGGTTTTTCATGGCCTGTTTTGCAAGCCGCACTGGGCTGGAGTGATGAATTTTTTTCTGTCAAGTGACAAAATTCAACAATAATTTTTAAAGAAGTTAACGCTAAATACAGCAGATTTCCAGTGAACTGCTCAATACCTCTGATATTTTGATAAAATTTACCAAACACTACACGTAGTGTGTTGAAAAGAGTTTCGACCCCATATATAGTGTGGGCTGTGCACATATGGAAAACGCTGGCGATCATGCTTGCAGGTCCATTATTAAAAGTTAACCAAAGCATTCACGCCCCACAGGATCACCATAAGATGCAAATTGCTGCCAACCCGACGGATGTCGCTGCATTCCTCAAACCTGCTGATGCCCAAGTCTCCAGTACCTTTTCACTGAACTCGATTCTCAGCCAATACCAGATCATCCGCCGCAACGGCGCGGTGGTTCCTTTCGAACCCGCCAAGATCGCCGTGGCTATGATGAAAGCTTTTCTGGCAGTGCACGGCGCCCAGGGCGCTGCCTCGTCCAGCGTACGCGAAACCGTCGATCAACTCACACAGGCTGTGGTGCGTGCCCTCATGCGCTCGCGTCCGGGCGGCGGCACCTTTCATATTGAAGATGTTCAAGACCAGGTCGAACTCGGCCTCATGCGCGGCAGCTACCACGAAGTCGCCCGCGCCTACGTCCTGTACCGCGAACGCCGTTCGCAGGAACGCGCCGCGCAAAAGGAAACCGCGGTCAGCAACGAACCTGTTCTGCATGTCCTGCTCGACGGTGCTCGCGTTGCGCTTGACACTGCGCGTCTGCGTCAGCTGATTGATGCCGCCTGCGAAAATCTGGGGCCTGATGTCTCAGCCGCGCCTATCCTCAACGAAATCATGCGCAACCTGTACGACGGCATCCCCATGGAAGAAGTGCACAAGGCTTCGGTGCTGGCGGCGCGCACCATGATCGAAAAAGAACCCGGTTACAGCTTTGCCACAGCACGGCTGCTGATGTATTCCATCACCAAGGAGGTGCTGGGCCAGGAAGCCACCCATGCTGAAATGGGTCAGCATTACCTGAATACTTTCGCAGGCTTTTTGGAAAAAGGCGTTGGCCACGAACTGCTCGACCCCAAGCTGCTGCAATTCGATTTGACGCGTCTGGCGCAGGCCATCAAGCCCGAAAGAGATTTCCAGTTCGATTACCTCGGTCTGCAAACCCTGTACGACCGCTATTTCCTGCATGTGAACAAACAGCGCATTGAGTTGCCGCAGTCCTTTTTCATGCGCGTGGCCATGGGTCTGGCGCTCAACGAAGTCAACCGTGAAGACCGTGCCATCGATTTCTACGAGGTGCTGTCCTCATTTGATTTCATGTCCAGCACGCCCACGCTGTTCAACAGCGGCACCACCCGTCCCCAGCTCTCGAGCTGCTACCTGACCACCGTGCCCGACGACCTGGATGGCATTTACGAATCGATCAAGGAAAACGCCTTGTTGTCCAAATTCGCCGGCGGCCTGGGCAATGACTGGACACGCGTGCGTGCCCTGGGCAGCCATATCAAAGGCACCAACGGCGAATCGCAAGGTGTCGTACCTTTCCTCAAAGTGGTGAACGACACGGCTGTCGCTGTCAACCAGGGCGGCAAGCGCAAAGGCGCGGTCTGCACCTACCTGGAAACCTGGCACCTGGACATCGAAGAGTTTCTGGAGCTGCGCAAGAACACCGGCGACGACCGCCGCCGCACACACGACATGAACACGGCCAACTGGATTCCCGACCTGTTCATGCGCCGCGTCATGGATAAAGGCGAGTGGACCTTGTTCTCACCGTCCAACACGCCCGATTTGCACGACAAGTTCGGTGCTGATTTTGAAAAGGCCTACTCCGACTACGAAGCCCAGGCGCGCCAAGGCCTGATCAAACCCAGCAAAACCGTTCAGGCTACCGACTTGTGGCGCAAGATGCTGACCATGCTGTTTGAAACCGGCCATCCCTGGATCACTTTCAAGGACGCCTGTAATGTGCGTTCGCCGCAGCAGCACTCAGGCGTGGTGCACTCTTCCAACCTGTGTACCGAAATCACCCTCAACACCAGCGACACCGAAACCGCTGTCTGCAACCTCGGCTCGGTCAATCTGGTGCGCCACCTCAAGGACGGCGCCAATGGCAAGGAACTCGACCACGACAAACTCAAGCGCACCATCACCACCGCCATGCGCATGCTCGACAACGTGATCGATATCAATTACTACGCGGTCAAAAAAGCCCGCGACTCCAACCTGCGCCACCGCCCGGTGGGTCTGGGCATCATGGCTTTCCAGGACAGCTTGTACGAGCAACAAGTCCCCTATGCGTCGCAAGCTGCGGTTGAATTTGCCGACCGCTCCATGGAAGCGATCTGCTATTACGCCTACTGGGCCTCCACCGAACTGGCGCGCGAACGCGGCCGTTATTCCACCTACAAAGGCTCGCTGTGGGAGCAAGGCATATTGCCGCTGGACACCCTGAACCTGCTGGAAAAATCACGTGGCGGCTATATTGAAGTCGACCGCAGCGCCACCCTGGACTGGGATGCCTTGCGCCGCAAAATCACCTATGACGGCATGCGCAACTCCAATTGCGTGGCCATCGCGCCCACTGCCACCATCTCCAACATCGTCGGTGTGGATGCGTCCATCGAACCCTGCTTCGGCAACCTGTCGGTCAAATCCAATCTGTCCGGCGAGTTCACCATCATCAATGCCTACCTCGTGCGCGACCTCAAGCGACTCGGTTTGTGGGACGACGTCATGGTCATGGACCTCAAGCATTTCGACGGCTCACTGCGCCCGATCGACAGGGTGCCGCAAGACCTCAAGACCATGTACGCCACTGCTTTTGAAGTCGAGACGCAATGGCTGGTTGAAGCTGCGGCACGCCGCCAGAAGTGGATAGACCAGGCGCAGTCACTCAACATCTACATGGCCGGCGCCTCAGGCAAAAAGCTTGACGAGACCTACAAACTCGCCTGGCTGCGCGGTCTCAAGACCACGTACTACCTGCGCACCACCAGCGCCACGCAAGCCGAGAAGTCCACTGTGAATGCCGGTTCGCACAATGCGGTGTCTGCCGGCGGCACACGTGGTGGACTCAGTGCCATGGAAATGGCGGCCGCCGCTGCGCGCGCACAAATGATGTCTGACACACCCGCCACCGATGTGAAATTCTGCGGCGTCAACGACCCGACCTGCGAAGCCTGTCAATAAACAAACCGCACAGACAGCCATACCGGTTGCCTGTGTATTCGATGCAATTCAACAACAAAGATCTGCGCTTTTGTGAATGAACACTTTGCGTTTGACTCACGAGAGCAGATAATCAGAAAGATGGAATTAACTATATGTTGACCTGGGAAGAAGAAGCCAAACCCCAAACGCCTGCCAGCGTAATTCTCGGTGACCTACAGAATCACCTGTCTCTGCCACCCTCTTCTATCAGCTCTGCCAAGCACATGCTCAATGACGGCGCTGTGCTGGCAGCTCCCATGCCCGCCGACTCCCGCGCTTTTACCTCAGGCAGCGGCGGCCGCGTCAACGCTGCCGACAAGCGCATCATCAACGGACAGACCGACGTCAACCAACTGGTGCCGTTCAAATACAAATGGGCCTGGGAAAAATACCTGGCTACCTGCGCCAACCACTGGATGCCGCAGGAAGTCAATATGACGCGCGACATCGCCCTGTGGAAAGACCCCAACGGCCTGACCGAAGACGAACGCCGTATCGTCAAGCGCAATCTGGGCTTTTTTGTGACTGCGGATTCGCTCGCCGCCAACAACATCGTGCTGGGCACTTACCGCCATATCACCGCGCCCGAGTGCCGTCAGTTTTTGTTACGCCAGGCGTTTGAAGAAGCCATTCACACCCACGCCTACCAGTACATCGTCGAATCGCTGGGTCTGGACGAAAGCGAAATCTTCAATGCCTACCAGGAAATCCAATCCATACGCGACAAAGACCAGTTCCTGATCCCCTTCATTGAAGCCATCATGGATCCGCATTTCCATACAGGCACACCCGAAAATGATCAGACACTGCTGAAGTCGCTCATCGTGTTCGCCTGCCTGATGGAAGGCTTGTTCTTTTACGTCGGCTTCACCCAGATTCTGGCGCTCGGCCGCCAGAACAAAATGACCGGTGCGGCAGAACAGTACCAGTACATACTGCGCGATGAGTCCATGCATTGCAATTTCGGCATCGATCTGATCAACCAACTCAAACTCGAAAACCCGCACTTGTGGACAACAGAGTTCAAAGCCGACATCAATGCCTTGTTTCACAAAGCCGTCGAACTCGAATACCGTTATGCCGAAGACACCATGCCCCGCGGCGTGCTCGGCATGAACGCTTCCATGTTCAAGGGCTATCTGCGCTATATCGCCAACCGCCGCGCCACGCAGATCGGGCTTGAGACTTTGTTTCCGAATGAAGAAAACCCGTTCCCCTGGATGAGCGAAATGATCGATCTGAAAAAAGAACGCAATTTCTTTGAAACCCGTGTCATCGAGTACCAGACCGGCGGCGCGCTGTCCTGGGATTGAAACTGAGATGACCTGCATTTGCTCCTCACCCGCGCAACGATTGCCCTTGGCAAGCCTGCGCTCAGGAGCACAACCCGTTCATGGTGTTGAACCCCGGTTCAGCACCATGAATCACTTGGGCTGCAAATACCAAGTGTTTTTAAACCAACGATCTAAGATCTTGATCTAGGAGAGTATCTAATGGCAACTGCAAAAAAA
>SHXP01000049.1 GCA_009693225.1 Limnohabitans sp.
GTCGAGTTGCTGGTTGAAATGGTCGACAGCCAGGCCAAAAGCATTGTCAACAATGCCGACAGCCGCAAATTCGTCGCACCGCTGGCGCTGACCGTGTTTGTCTGGATTTTCCTGATGAATGCCATGGACCTGCTGCCTGTGGACCTGATCCCGCTCATCTGGGAAACCATTTTTGAAGCCCAGGGCCTTGACCCGCATCACGCCTACATGCGCGTGGTGCCCACGGCTGATTTGTCAGGCGCCATGGGCTTGTCGGTGTGTGTGTTGATCATCTCGATTTACTACTCCATCAAGATCAAAGGACTCGGTGGCTGGATCCACGAGTTATTCACCGCGCCCTTCGGCAATCACTTTTTGCTCTATCCGTTCAATTTCGCCATGCAAGTGGTTGAATTTGTTGCCAAGACCGTGTCACACGGGATGCGACTGTTCGGCAATATGTACGCCGGTGAACTTATCTTTTTGCTGATCGCCCTGATGGGCGGCGCATTCTCACTCAGCTTCAGCGGAATCACGTTGGGTCTGGCCCACGTGGTGGCCGGTACGGTATGGGCGATCTTCCATATTCTGATCATCACCTTGCAGGCTTTTGTGTTCATGATGCTGACCCTAGTTTATCTGGGTCAGGCGCACGATCACCATTGATTCTTTTTTCAACTTTCATTTTTTTATCTAGGAGTCATCATGGAAATCATCGGACTTGTGGCCATCGCGGCTGGTCTCATCATCGGTTTGGGCGCTGCCGGCGCTTGTATCGGCATCGGCATCATGGGCAGCAAATACCTCGAAGCCGCTGCGCGTCAGCCCGAGCTGATGGGTGAATTACAAACCAAGATGTTCCTGCTGGTCGGTCTGATCGACGCCGCTTTCATTATCGGTACCGGTGTCGCGTTGTGGTTCACCACAGCCAACCCGTTCCTGAGCCAGATCGCCAACCTGCCTAAGTAAATTCCTGGCCCAGCCGTGAGTGTATCGGGCGACTGCCCGCTGCCGTCGCCAGGCCTCAACCGAAAGGAATTAAAGTGAGCATCACCGGTACTCTGATCGTCCAGATGATTGTTTTCATGATTCTGGTCGTCTTCACTATGAAGTTCATTTGGCCGCCTTTGACCAAGGCGCTCGATGAGCGAACCAACAAGGTCGCTGAAGGTCTGGCGGCGGCAGATCACGCCAAAGTTGCGCTGACCAATGCGCACCAGCATGTGGTAGTCGAGTTGGCCAAAACCCGCAATGAAACGGCTGCCCGTATTGCCGACGCCGAGCGTCGCGCGATGATGATCATTGAAGAAGCCCAACTGCGCGCCAGCGAGGAAGCCGCCAAGATACTGGCGTCTGCTCAGGAAGACGTGCACCAGCAAACCCTTAAAGCGCGTGAAGCCTTGCGCTCCCAGGTGGCTGAACTCGCCGTCAAGGGTGCTGAGCAGATTCTGCGCAAGGAAATCAATGCCGGTGTTCATGCCGATTTGCTGAACCAGCTCAAAGCAGAACTTTGAGGACGCAAACCCATGGCTGAAATCGCAACCATTGCCCGTCCTTACGCGGAAGCCTTGTTCAAGGTTGTCAAGGCTCAGGCTGAGCAGGCCGCTGAGTGGCTGGACGCGCTGGCCGTGGTGGCCGCCGATCCCGGTTTGCAGCAGTTTGCCCACTACCCTAAGGTCAGCCACCAGCAGATTCTTGAACTGATTGGCCATGTCGGACCGAAAAACCTGCCGCCGGCAGGTCTCAATTTTGTGCGTACCCTGGTGGAAAACGGCCGCCTCGCGGTATTGCCTGAAATTGCGCTGCAATTCCATGCCCTGGTCGACGCCCAAAGCGGTGTTCGCAAGGCCTTGGTTCACAGCGCATTTCCCATCGAGGCCCCTGCCCTCGCCGAATTGACCAAGGTGTTTGAAAAGCGCTTTGGCCGCAAACTCAATGTGCAAGTGGCTTTGCAGCCCGAGCTCATTGGGGGTATACGTGTGGTGGTCGGCGACGAGGTGCTTGATACCTCTGTCAAAGCCCGTCTGGAACAAATGAAAGTCGCGCTGACCGCCTGAGCAATCCCGCTCTTGCGCATCAGCCTCACATAGGAAGAAGGAAAGAGTCATGCAACTCAATCCCGCAGAAATCTCTGAATTGATCAAAACCCGAATCGAGGGTTCCACCGGCAATGCCAATGTGCGTAACCAGGGCACGGTCATTTCCGTGACCGATGGTATTTGCCGCATCCACGGTTTGTCCGACGTGATGCAAGGTGAAATGCTCGAGTTCCCCAACAACACCTTCGGCCTGGCGCTGAACCTAGAGCGCGATTCGGTCGGCTCGGTGATTCTGGGTGAGTATGAGCACATTTCTGAAGGCGACACGGTCAAGTGCACCGGCCGCATTCTGGAAGTGCCGGTCGGTCCCGAATTGATCGGCCGAGTGGTCAATGCCCTGGGTCACCCGATCGACGGCAAAGGCCCTATCAACGCCAAGATGACCGATGTGATTGAAAAAGTCGCGCCCGGCGTTATCGCGCGTCAATCGGTGGACCAGCCGATGCAAACCGGTCTGAAGTCCATCGACTCCATGGTGCCCATCGGCCGCGGTCAGCGCGAACTGATCATCGGTGACCGTCAGACCGGTAAGACAGCAGTCGCCATCGACGCCATCATCAATCAAAAAGGTCAGAACATGACCTGTATCTATGTCGCCATCGGACAAAAGGCCTCATCGATCAAGAACGTGGTGCGCGCCCTTGAACAAGCCGGCGCCATGGCCTACACCATCGTGGTGGCGGCCTTCGCTTCCGAATCCGCCGCCATGCAATACGTGTCGGCCTATTCCGGTTGCACCATGGGCGAATATTTCCGCGATCGCGGCCAGGACGCGCTGATCGTGTACGACGATTTGTCCAAGCAGGCTGTCGCCTACCGTCAGGTGTCATTGCTGTTACGCCGTCCGCCCGGCCGCGAAGCCTATCCTGGTGATGTGTTTTATTTGCACAGCCGTCTGCTCGAGCGCGCAGCCCGCGTGAACGCCGACTATGTCGAGCATTTCACCAAAGGTGAGGTCAAAGGCAAAACCGGCTCGCTGACCGCGCTGCCTATCATTGAAACTCAGGCCGGTGACGTGTCGGCATTCGTGCCGACCAACGTGATTTCCATCACCGACGGCCAGATTTTCCTGGAGACCTCGCTGTTCAATGCCGGCGTACGCCCTGCCATCAACGCAGGTATTTCCGTCTCCCGCGTCGGTGGTGCCGCTCAAACCAAATTGGTCAAGAGCCTGTCCGGCGGTATCCGTACCGACCTGGCGCAGTACCGTGAATTGGCGGCTTTCGCGCAGTTCGCGTCTGACCTTGACGAAGCCACCCGCAAGCAGTTGGACCGCGGTGCCCGCGTGACCGAACTGTTGAAGCAGGCGCAGTACAGCCCGCTGCCGATCAGCCTGATGGCCGCGACCCTGTACGCCGCCAATAAAGGTTATCTGGATGATATTCCCGTTAATCAGGTGCTGCAATTCGAAACCGGTTTGCATCACTATCTGAAAGACAAATGCGCTGTTTTGTTGTCCAAGCTGGAACAAGACAAGGCCATGGACAAAGACGCTGAAGCTGAACTGGTGAAAGCCATCGAAGCCTTCAAGAAATCTTTCGTCTAACCGCCGTCAAGCAGCAAGGAGCACTTCATGGCAGTCGGCAAGGAAATACGCGGCAAGATCAAATCGGTGGAAAACACCAAGAAGATCACCAAAGCCATGGAAATGGTGGCCGCTTCCAAAATGCGCAAGGCGCAGGACCGCATGCGTGCGGCCCGGCCTTACAGCGAAAAGGTGCGCAACATCGCCGCCCACCTGGGTCAGGCGAATCCCGAGTATGTGCACCCATTCATGAAACTGCATACCGTCAAGTCCAGCGGCTTCATTGTCGTGACCACAGATAAGGGCCTGTGCGGTGGTATGAACACCAACATCCTGCGCACCCTGACACAAAAGTTCAAGGACTTGCAGGCTTCAGGTGCAGAGCCGCAAACCGTTGCGATCGGTAACAAGGGTCTGGGCTTTCTCAACCGTGTCGGCGCCAAGGTACTGGCGCAAGTGACTCAGTTGGGCGATACCCCGCACCTGGAAACATTGATCGGCCCGGTCAAAGTCATGCTTGATGCATATACCGAAGGCAAGCTGGACGCGGTCTACATCTGTTTCACGCGCTTCATCAACACCATGAAGCAGGAGCCTGTGATTGAACAACTGCTTCCCTTGTCGGCGGAAAAACTGCAGGGCGGGGCCAACGCCGGCGGCGGCTTTGCCTGGGACTATTTGTACGAACCCGACGCGCCCGCTGTGATCGACGATTTGCTCAAGTTATATATCGAGTCGCTGGTCTACCAGGCGGTCGCTGAAAACATGGCCTCTGAACAGTCAGCCCGTATGGTGGCGATGAAGGCCGCTACCGACAACGCCGGTAATGTCATCGGCGAACTTAAACTCATTTACAACAAAACCCGTCAGGCAGCGATCACGAAGGAATTGTCCGAAATCGTGGCCGGTGCGGCGGCGGTGTAACCCTATTTATTTTTGGAGCAAATCATCATGGCTCAGGCAATGACCCACGCAGGAATTCAAGGAAAAATCGTCCAATGTATTGGCGCCGTGGTGGACGTCGAGTTCCCACGCGAAAGCATGCCGCGCATTTACGATGCGCTCAAGCTCGAAGGCTCGAACCTCACATTGGAAGTGCAGCAGCAACTCGGCGACGGCATTGTTCGCACGATTGCGCTGGGCAGTTCGGACGGCTTGCGCCGCGGTCTGATGGTCACCAATACCGGTGCGGCCATCACTGTTCCGGTGGGCAAGGCGACACTCGGTCGTATCATGGACGTGCTCGGCAGCCCGATCGACGAACGCGGCCCGGTTGACCAGACCCAAACTGCTTCTATCCACCGCAAAGCACCTGCTTACGATGAACTCAGCCCATCTCAGGAACTGCTGGAAACCGGCATCAAGGTGATTGACCTGGTATGTCCGTTTGCCAAAGGCGGTAAGGTCGGCCTGTTCGGCGGCGCCGGCGTCGGCAAGACGGTGAACATGATGGAACTCATTAATAACATTGCCAAGGCGCACAGCGGCTTGTCGGTGTTTGCCGGTGTCGGAGAGCGTACCCGCGAAGGCAATGACTTCTACCACGAGATGGCCGATTCCGGCGTGGTGAATCTGGAGAACCTGCCCGAGTCCAAAGTTGCCATGGTCTACGGACAGATGAACGAGCCTCCCGGCAACCGTTTGCGCGTGGCCCTGACCGGTTTGACCATCGCCGAATCCTTCCGTGATGAAGGCAAGGACGTGCTGTTCTTCGTTGACAACATCTACCGCTACACCCTGGCGGGTACCGAAGTGTCGGCGCTGTTGGGCCGTATGCCTTCCGCCGTGGGCTATCAGCCGACGCTGGCCGAGGAAATGGGCCGTTTGCAAGAGCGTATCACTTCCACCAAGATCGGCTCCATCACTTCCATTCAAGCGGTGTATGTGCCGGCGGATGACTTGACCGACCCGTCTCCTGCCACCACCTTCGCCCACCTGGACTCCACCGTAGTGCTGTCGCGTGACATTGCCTCCCTAGGTATTTACCCCGCGGTTGACCCGCTCGATTCAACCAGCCGTCAGTTGGACCCGCTGGTGGTCGGCACCAACCATTACGAAACCGCCCGCGCCGTGCAAGGTACATTGCAGCGCTACAAGGAATTGCGTGACATCATTGCGATTCTGGGCATGGACGAACTCGCACCTGAAGACAAACTGGCTGTGGCACGTGCCCGCAAGATCCAGCGTTTCCTCAGCCAGCCCTTCCACGTGGCCGAAGTGTTCACCGGTTCACCGGGCAAATACGTCACGCTGGCTGAAACCATTCGCGGCTTCAAGATGATTGTGGCCGGCGAATGCGACCACATGCCTGAACAGGCGTTCTACATGGTCGGCACCATTGACGAGGCCATCGAAAAGGCCAAGAAAATTTAATCCGGGCTGCAACCGCACCTGATAAGGAAGCCCCATGAAAACCATGCAAGTTGATGTGGTCAGCGCCGAAGAGCTGATTTATTCCGGACAGGCCACCTTTGTGGCTCTGCCCGGCGAACTCGGCGAACTCGGCATTTACCCGCGCCACACCCCGCTGATCTCGCGCATCCGTGCCGGTTCGGTGCGCATACACAAACCCGACGGCGAGCAAGAGTTCGTCTTCGTCGCCGGCGGTATCCTGGAAGTACAGCCTGACTCTGTGATCGTCTTGTCTGACACGGCGGTACGCGGCAAGGACCTGGACGAAGAGCGTGCCAATGCAGCCAGCCAGGCGGCTGAAGAAAACCTGATAAACGCCAAGTCCAGCGTGGACATGGCCGCTGCACAAGCGGAGTTGGCCATTTTTGCAGCCCAGCTGTCGGCATTGCGCAAGTTCCGCAGCAAAAAATAAGATCTTGACCAAGGCCAAGCTTCGAGCAGCCACCGTCGGCGGTTCAGCCGATGAGATCGAAGCCGCTTTTTACGATGCCTTGCAAAAAGGCGATATCGATCGACTAATGGCCTGCTGGTCGGACGATGAGGAAGTGGTGTGCGTACACCCCGGCGGACCCAGACTGGTCGGTCTTGAGAATATCCGCCAGTCCTTTGAGAATATGTTCAACAACGGTGTCATCAATGCGCGTCCCGAGCATGTACGTAAGGTTGAAACCGTCACCTGTGCCATGCACAACCTGGTTGAGCGCATTGAATTGAATCTGCCGGCGGCACCGGCCACCGCTTTTGTGCTGACCACCAATGTGTATGTGCGAACCCCGCAAGGATGGCGCATGGTGGCCCACCATGCCAGTCCCGGTACACCGCAGGAAATCCATGCGCGATCAGATGCCTTGCCGCCCGTCTTACATTAAGTGCTTCAGACGGGTCATGCCGCCCGCAGATCATAGCTAACCGGAACTTAGACAATGGATGACCTGGTCAGACAAGCGATGCAAAAGTGGCCGGATGTGCCACATTGCTATGGATGGCTGGGGCTGGATCAACGCGGTGACTGGTACATGCGCGATGACTGGGTACAGGCGCAGGGTGATTTTTCGCACGCCAAAGGCAGCCGGCTGCTACACAGCAAATTGATTGAATTCATACAGCGCAACTACCTGGTTGATGAACACGGGCAATGGTATTTCCAAAACGGGCCGCAACGTGTGTTTGTTGAGCTGCTGGCGGCACCGTTTGTGTGGCGCATACACGATGACTTCACGGTCTGGTCAGCCGCGGATGAGCAACAACAGGTGCTGCACTGTCCGGTTGATGAGCTAGGTCGGGTGTATTTGCTCACTGTCCGGGGTTTGGGGCTGGTGCATACGCAGGATGTCTGGCTGGCAGCAGAGGCCTTATCACAGCAATGCTGGGTTGAAAAAAAAGTGCTGTCCAGCGAGCTGGAGAGCACTTACCATTTTGTGAAAAGCCCGCAAAAGAGGACTTCCTGAATCATTTAGCCGCTGCGGGCTCTGGAAATTTGGCGCCGGCGGCATTCGCCATGTAAACCACTGCACGGCCGATTTCAAGGTCTTCGTGTTCGCCGCTAGCCTGGGCCGGCATGACGTTTTTGCCTTTGAGGGCTGAATTCAGCAAAGTAGGGTAGCCGGTTTTGATGCGCGGGCCCCAGGCGGCAGAGTCGCCGAGCTTGGGCGCACCGGCAGCATGGCATGCATCGCATTGGCCTTTGAACACATCTTCGCCGGATTTCAGCGGACGATTGGCGTCCTTGATCTGAAGGGTGCCGACTTTCAGAATACGTCCAGCGGTGGCTTCGGCGACACTGCTCGCGCCGGCCGCCGGTTTGTTGCCGGATGTGACGTAATAAACCAGGCAGATGATGATGAAAATCGTCAAGATGAAAGACAGGCTCACCAGGATCAGGAATTGTTGCGGGGTTTTGACGGGACCACTGTGGTCTTCTTCGTGCTGGTCGCTCATGGTGACTTTCCGGGTGATGAAACAAAAATGAAATTATAGCCAGCGCATAGCAACTTCCAGGCAGACAGAAACACCTTTGCTTAAAAGCACGCACCGTACAACCTACAATGCAAAGAATGCGGCTGTAGCTCAGTGGATAGAGTATTGGCCTCCGAAGCCAAGGGTCGTGGGTTCGATCCCCGCCAGCCGCACCAGTTGATTGTTTTATAACGTGTCACTACACCTCAAAACTCCTGTAATTTAAAGCTACAGAGAGGTTTGATTTGCCTCACAGAGTTTCAGGCGGTAACATGACATACCGCCAAATAAGTAGCACATTTGGCGGTATTTGCAGAACCTGCAAACCCACATACCGCCAAAAGGGGCTTTATGGCTTTGACCGACACTTTTGTTAAAAACGTAAAGCACACAGGAGCCAGCGCGGTTGATAAGTACACCGATGGTCGTGCGATGTATTTGATGGTCAATGCGGTAGGCAAATACTGGCGAATGAATTACCGGTTTGCAGACAAACGCAAGACGCTGGCACTCGGTGTGTATCCCGATGTCGGACTCGCAAAGGCCCGCGCGCGCCGTGAAAAAGCGCGCGAGCAGTTGGCAGACGGTATCGATCCAGCTACACTGCCAAACGCGAGGAAAAGCAGGCCCAAGCGGATGCAGCAGCCAACACGTTTGAGGCCGTAGCCCGGGCCTGGTTGACCAAGACAGCATCCAAGCGCGCCGAGGTTACCCAATCCAGAATCACGACCTTGCTGGAAAAGGACATATTCCCATTTATTGGATCCATGCCCATATCCACTATCAAGCCACGCGATGTGCTGGACAAGGCGGTGCGCAAGATTGAGGCGCGGGGTTCTATCGATACGTCGCACCGTGCCAAGCAAATCTGTGGACAGATTTTTCGGTATGCAGTTGCAGTCGGTCTGACCGAGCGGGATGTGACAACGGACCTGCGTGGCGCCTTGGCCGCCATACCCAAATCGCACTTTGCTGCGATCACCGAGCCAAAGCAGGCAGGTGAATTAATGCGGTCAATATTCGACTACAGAGGACACCCTCTCACCATTGCAGCACTAAAACTCACACCGCTGGTGTTTGTCCGTCCGGGCGAACTGCGAACCGCTGAGTGGGCAGAGATTGACCTCGAGGCGGCTGAGTGGCGCATACCTGCCGACAAAATGAAAATGAAGGTTGACCACCTTGTGCCGCTATCCACCCAAGCAGCAGAGATTCTGCGCGGGCTAAAGTTAATTACAGGTCACGGTAAATACGTTTTTCCAAGCCTTCGCACTGGTGAGCGCCCCATGAGCGAAAACACCATCAACGCCGCATTGCGCGGGATGGGTTACAGCAAAGAAGTACACACAGCACACGGGTTCAGAGCAACCGCCCGCACCATCATGGATGAGGTGATGGGTGAGAGGGTTGATTTGATCGAGCATCAGCTAGCTCACGCAGTCAAAGACCCGAATGGACGAGCCTACAACCGCACAGCGCACCTGCCAGCACGCAGGGTGATGATGCAAAAGTGGGCTGACTACCTGGACAAGCTGCGCGTGGGCGCCGAGGTGATCCAGTTCAAGGCTGCGAGTTAAACCGCCAGTCCCTCTGGCGCGTTGACTCCGGCTTGCTGGTGCTTTTATTTGAAGTGACACCTTTAAGGGGCGCGAGATGGATCAGAGTTTAAAAAATCTGCGAGAAGCTGCCAAAGACTGCGCACAGGGTGCAGGTGATGACGAGGAAATGTGGCTGGCGCTGCTGATCAGGGATGCTGAGGTTGGTCATCTCCCATGCATTAAAAACTGGATCGAAGGGCGAGGCATGTTCCCAGGTGGCTTTTCCTACGTGCGTCAACCTGAGGAGTGGCGGGTGATGAAATCCGATCTACAAAAGTGGATTGAAGAAAAGTCGTCAGAGCCTGGCTCATCACCAAGCACAACTTCACAGTTGGCACCTGAGGCTACGTCATCTGAACCAGAACGCCGCCTTGCACTGCTGCGCGCAATGGGCGGTGATGCGAAGAAAGTCAAGGGTGAATGGAGGTTCACGGGAACCATTGGACTGGTATTGCGGGAAAAAGCAGACAGTCGAAAACGGTCAGATCAAAAGACCATCCGCGTTGATTTGAAAGCAGCGGCAGATGCGGAGAGTGAAGATAAAAGAGAGGGACTTTTTAAAGGGCTTAGACGTCGATAAATTGCTTTTTCCTCCCGTTCAAATTCCCGCTCCACCAATGAAAGGACCAAGCCGCTAATTCTCTGTTTTTCCCTTTCACTCCCTTGGATTGATCCTACGTTTTGTCTTTAACTTCATAGGACTTAACGAAATGGCTTCTTTTACCGCAACATCTTTTGACGCTTTACCCGACGCGGGCTATCTGAGACAGGCCCAACTGATACCCGATGTGGTGCCAATTAGTTCAGCAACTCTCTGGCGTAAATGCAAAGTCGGCGAATTTCCAAAACCAGTAAAGCTATCCGAGCGCGTCACAGCTTGGCGCGTAGGTGATATTCGTCATTGGCTCAAAGAGCAGTCAAAAGCAGGTGCCGCATGAGAGCCGCATGCTGCCACCTTGCTGCGCCTCCTCACTGGCTCAAGCTGTGGAGGGGTGCAAAGTGATTCACGCAAAAAGCAACGGGCTGGTTGCAGCTAACAACCACCCCGCCGAGACCCACGAACTGAATAATAACAATCTCGTTTATCCAACATGCACGCCCCTGTGTGAAGAGGAAGAGACCCTCATTGCACTATTTGCTCTCGCCGGGCATGTCGTGCGCCATGGACGATATGACGATTACACCGTCTGCAAATTCGGCCATCCCCGATACTCCCAAGACCTGATCGAATTGCATGCATTTGCAGTGAGTTTGGGGGTGTGCCATGTCTAGTGGAGACGACATCGCCCGTGCACTAGATGCACTTCACACAATACCGTCCGATGTACCCCGTGACACATGGGTGAAAGTTGGAATGGCTTTCCATGCTGCCAGTGGCAGCTTCGATGATTTTGATCGTTGGAGCGCGGGGGGTGCAACCTATAAAGTGAAAGACTGCCTTGCAACATGGCGCAGCTTTAAGTCTGGCAAAGGAATTGGTGTTGGCACTCTGTTTGCTATCGCCCGAGAGCACGGGTACGGTGTAGGAGCGAGACTCCTAACCAGCCCCCTTGTAAGACCCCTAGAAGCCCCAACAAAGCCTCATATGAGCATGGATGCTATCGAGGTATGGAAACGCTGCAAGCCGGCTACAAACGCGCATCTCTATGTCATTCAAAAGAGGGCCATCGGGGTTCCCCTGGATAGCCTTTGCGTGTTGCATGACGGGGATTCTTTGCGTATTTCTGATGAAAGTATGGCGGGAGCGTTAGTAGTGCCTGTTTTCCGGATTGATGGCACGATATCTAGCCGCCGAAATAACCGCCGGCTTCAAACAGAGTGATGACTGCGTGGTCATGTAAATGGTGGGCCGCTGACAGACCGGCAATGCTAGAGCCGACAATGGCCACCCGGGCGTTCATGTCAAGGTGTTTTGGCGCTGAGCTGTTTGTCGATCTCGGCCAGGAATTTGCTGTCCAGCGGGTCTGTGGTGCTGTTGTAGCTCTTGACCTGCTTGCCGTCGCGGCTGATCAGGTATTTG
>SHXP01000050.1 GCA_009693225.1 Limnohabitans sp.
TCAACACCCGCCCTAGAAAATCCTTGGCCTGGATGTGCCCTGCCGAGCTCTT
Source organism: Limnohabitans sp. (assembly GCA_009693225.1). Taxonomy (GTDB): domain Bacteria; phylum Pseudomonadota; class Gammaproteobacteria; order Burkholderiales; family Burkholderiaceae_C; genus Limnohabitans. The sequence goes on from SHXP01000050.1 coordinate 53, forward strand.
CTTGCCTGAAGGCTCTTTCGACGCAGTCGCCTATTGGAAATCTATACTCAACTCTTCTCAACCCAGTGTTGCACTTCTACCTTGAAACCGCCCTTCAAAAAACAAGCAAATAAGGGCTTGAATTTCAGAATGTGCAATTTACCTCAGCAAAAAAGATCAACCAGGTAATGCAAACTAATTCATCGACCAATATTTCAGCAGCCTGTTAGAGGGATCGATGGAATTGCTGGCTCAGTTTGTTTTAAAGGAACTCATGTCGCAAAAGGAAGTCGCGACTGAAATCAGCGCATTCACCTCACACATAGACCAGGGTAAGCTCATTGCCGCCTTGATGAGCATCAGATAAACACACAGTCTGAACCCGGGGCTTGTTCAACTTCCGGCAGGCACTGCTATCATGCTTTCATGTCCAGATTCAACACCACCTTCGAGATCCATTTGCACGGCACCGTGTCTCTGCGTACAGAGATTACGTTTGAGCAGTTGCAGGATGTCCTGCGCCCGATCTGGGTGTACGCCGGTGCGCTTTCGCTGACTGAATGCGCCGACAGTTTTTACGAGGAAGAACCCGGTATCCGCTTTGATGCCAACGATCATTTGTTGCAAATCTGCTGGACCATCAAGGGCGAGGACGATTTCCGGCAGGCTCTAGACGATATGTGCATGGGTCTGAACGACCTCACGCAGGCCGGCGCAGCCCTCGAGGTCACTTTTTACGACGCCGAGTTTGACGACGAAGACGAGGTCCAGGGTCGTGATTCCCGTGACGATTTTCTGATGCTGTTTGTCGGCCCTACGCCGGCTGCCATCATGCAAGTGCAGCGTGATTTGCTGGTGCAGGATTTGATCACGCTCATGGAGCGTCACTTTGATGCCTCCGAGCTCAGCGACGTGGTGCTCGAAGTCGACAAGTTGTTCAGCCAGCGTTTTGATTCACTGGTGAATTCGCTGGAGATCAGCATGCCGCCCAAGGGTTCAGGCGGCGGCTCCACCGGGCACGGCGGCCGCCGGCCCCGGCATTTGCACTAACCCCTAAGCACCGGGTCAGTCAGACCCGCAGTACCTGCTGTCGCATAGACAGCCAATGAAGCACCGCTTGTTCGAGATTGCGGGTTTCACCGGTGGCCAACAGTTGCAATTGCCCGCCGGCCGACCCGTTTGACAAACCCTTGTCCTGCAATACCTGCTGCATCCGTCTGGCCACAGGTGCCCCGGGCTCGAGCAGTCGCACTGACTCACCCGTCAGCGACTGCAATTCACTGGCGGCAAAGGGGTAGTGGGTGCAGCCCAGCACCAGGGTGTCTATCTGACCCGCTTCGGTACCAAAAGAGCCCATGTGCGCCAGGTATTGACTGCACAAAGCGTGAACTGTGGCCTGGTCGGCGGGTTGCCACTGCTGTTCTATGGCGTCAGCCAGGCCTTCGCAGGCTTGCAAAACAAACTCGGTGCCGGTCGTTTCCAGGCTGTGCAGCAAATCCTGAAATTTCGCGCTCTGCAAAGTCGCGGTAGTGGCCAGCACACCGACCTTGCGGGTGCGGCTGCCGGCGGCTGCGGGCTTGATGGCAGGTTCGACGCCGAAGATAGGCAGTTCGGGGTTTTCCTGTCTGAGCACGTGTATGGCCAGCGCGGTGGCAGTGTTGCAGGCAATCACCAGCGCCTTGATGGCATGTTGACGGTTCAACAGCTGCAAGCATTCACGGGCCCGCTCCAGGACAAAGGCTTCGTCGCGTTCACCATAAGGCGCATAGGTACTGTCAGCCAGGTAAACAAAGTTTTCATCAGGCAGCTGCTGTTGCAAGGCCTTGAGAATACTGAGACCGCCGACGCCGCTGTCAAACACGCCGATAGGCCGTGATGCAGGCAGTGACGCGCTCATGCAGACAGTCGCCTGTCAGCAACTGGTTCAGTTAGTGCGATGGCACAGATGCAGCAATGGTCTGTCAGCACAGCAATCCGGCGCAGGCAGTGCATCAAGCGCTTTGTACCGCAATGCCTTTGAACTCGCCGCTGGCAATGCGCCTGGACCATTCGGCCGGTCCGGTGATGTGCGCACTGGTGCCGCCCGCGTCCACGGCGACGGTGACCGGCATGTTGACCACGTCAAATTCATAAATGGCTTCCATGCCCAGGTCGGCAAAGCCGACCACCTGTGCGTGTTTGATGGCTTTGGACACCAGATAAGCCGCGCCGCCGACTGCCATCAGATAAGCCGACTTGTGTTTCTGTATGGCTTCGATGGCAGCGGGGCCGCGCTCGGCCTTGCCGACCATGGCGATCAGGCCGGTTTGCGCCAGCATCATCTCGGTGAATTTGTCCATGCGTGTGGCCGTGGTCGGACCGGCGGGGCCGACGGCTTCGTCGCCGACCGGATCGACCGGGCCGACGTAATAAATGACGCGGTTGCTGAATTCCACCGGCAGCTTTTCGCCCTTGGCCAGCATGTCCTGAATGCGTTTGTGCGCAGCGTCGCGCCCGGTCAGCATCTTGCCGTTAAGCAGCAGTGTTTGACCCGGCTTCCAGGCGGCGACCTGTTCACGCGTCAATGTATTCAAATCGACGCGCTGGCTTTTTTGCGTGTCCGGCATCCAGTCGACCTTGGGCCAGGTGTCCAGCGACGGCGGGTCCAGGTACACCGGTCCGCTGCCGTCCATCACAAAATGCGCGTGCCGCGTGGCGGCGCAATTCGGGATCATGGCCACGGGCTTGCTGGCAGCGTGCGTCGGGTACATCTTGATCTTGATGTCGAGCACCGTGGTCAGACCTCCCAGGCCTTGCGCACCGATGCCCAGCGCGTTCACCTTCTCGTACAACTCAAGCCGCAAGGCTTCGGTCTGGGTCAGCTTGTCGCCTTTGGATGACTTGGCTTGCAGCTCGTACATGTCTAGGTCGTCCATCAGACTTTCTTTGGCCATAAGCATGGCTTTTTCAGCGGTGCCGCCTATGCCTATGCCCAGCATGCCCGGCGGGCACCAGCCAGCACCCATGGTCGGCACCGTTTTGAGCACCCAGTCGACCAGGTTGTCGCTGGGGTTGAGCATCACCATCTTGGATTTGTTTTCGCTGCCGCCGCCTTTGGCCGCGACTGTGACTTCCAGCGTATCGCCCGGCACGAGTTCGGTAAAGATGACAGCCGGCGTGTTGTCGCCGGTGTTCTTGCGGGCGAACTGCGGGTCTGACACGACGCTGGCGCGCAAACGGTTGTCCGTGTGATTGTAGGCGCGACGCACGCCTTCGTTGATGGCGTCGTCCAGGCTGCCGGTGAAGCCTTCGAAGCGCATGCCCATGCCGACCTTGAGAAACACGTTGACGATGCCGGTGTCCTGGCAAATCGGGCGGTGACCGGTGGCGCTCATCTTGCTGTTGGTCAGGATTTGCGCAATCGCATCCTTGGCCGCAGCGCTTTGCTCGCGCTCGTAGGCGCGCGCCAGGTGCGCAATGTAGTCCGCAGGGTGGTAATAGCTGATGAATTGCAGCGCGGCGGCTACCGATTCAATCAGATCATTTTGTTTGATATGGCTCATAAAAATTCTTTGTGTAAAAGTGGAGACTCAATGGTTTTTGTGTTCAATTGCCCGCGTTTCATTCAGCAGCTTGTCGGTATAGGCGATCGCCATGGCGCTGAGCAGAAAAGTGACATGAATAATGGTTTGCCAGATCAATACTTTTTCTTCGTAGTTGGCGGCATTGATGAAAGTCTTGAGCAGGTGAATGGATGAGATGCCGATGATGGCCATGGCCAGCTTCACCTTCAACACCGAAGCGTTCACATGGCTGAGCCATTCGGGCTGATCGGGGTGATGTTCCAGGTACATGCGCGAGACAAAGGTTTCGTAGCCGCCGACGATGACCATGATCAACAGGTTGGAGATCATTACCACATCGATCAGCGCCAGTACCACCAGCATGATGACGGTTTCATTCAAGCCGGTGACGGCTGGTTCGGTCTTGTAACCGATGTTGTTGACCAGCGCCTGCAAAGCGGTCTGGCTGCCGAAGGCCGCTTCCAGCAGATGCACCAGTTCGATCCAGAAATGAAACGCATACACCGCCTGCGCGGCAATCAGCCCCAAGTACAAGGGCAATTGCAGCCAGCGGCTAGCAAAAATGGCGCGCGACAAGGGTGAAATGTGGCGTGGCGGGCGGGTTTTGTCTGGAGTGGACATGGGCATCACTTTCGTCGGGGAAGACAAACTGCATAAACAGGTGATTCTAGGGAATGGAGCGGGGGTTGTCCGTAAGCTTCAAGCCAGTCAGTGGCATGTAAGAGCCATGCACCACAGTACTGCCCACACCAGAGTCGCATAGCGGCCATATTCAACATCAGGAGATAAGCCATGAGCCAGGACCATTCTTTACCGGTGTTTGCACCGCCCGCAGCCTTCGCCAGGCAAGCCGCTGTGTCCGGCATGGACGCTTACCACGCGCTGGTCCGTCAGGCCGAGGACGATTACGAAGGCTTTTGGGCGGCCCAGGCCAAACGCTTGCTGCACTGGCACACCCCGTTCACCAAATCGCTGAACCAGGACAAGGCGCCGTTCTTCACCTGGTTCGAAGACGGCCGCTTGAACGCCTCCTACAACTGTCTGGACCGCCATGTCGAGCGCGGTCTGGGCGACAAAACCGCCCTCATCTTTGAAGCCGACAGCGGCGAAGTCACGCGCACTTCATATGCGCAACTGCTGGCGCGCACCTGCCGGATCGCCAACGCACTTAAGTCATTGGGCGTGGGCAAGGGTGACCGGGTCATCATTTACATCTCGATGTCGGTCGACGGCGTTGCCGCCATGCAGGCCTGCGCCCGCATCGGTGCCACCCACTCGGTGGTGTTCGGCGGTTTCTCGGCGCAGAGTTTGCGTGACCGCATCGAAGACACCGGCGCAAAACTCGTCATCACCGCTGACCACCAGTTGCGCGGCGGCAAGCAACTGCCTTTGAAATCCATCGTCGATGAAGCGCTGTCATTGGGCGGTTGCGACAGCGTCAAGCACGTGCTGGTGGCCAAACGCTCCGGCGCCGACATCGCTATGCAAGCCGGCCGCGATCTGTGGCTCTCCGAGGTGACAGACACACAAGCAGATTCTTGCACGCCTGAATGGGTAGAGGCAGAACACCCGCTGTTTCTGCTCTACACCTCCGGCTCCACCGGCAAGCCCAAGGGCGTGCAGCACAGCACCGGCGGCTACCTGATGCATGCTGCGCTGACCACCGAGTGGACTTTTGACTTGAAAGCCGACGATGTGTTCTGGTGTACCGCCGACATCGGTTGGGTGACCGGTCACACCTACATCGCGTACGGCCCGCTGGCCTTGGGCGGCACACAAATCGTGTTTGAAGGCGTGCCCACGTACCCGGACGCCGGCCGTTTCTGGAAGATGATCCAGGACCACAAGGTCAGCATTTTTTACACCGCACCGACGGCCATACGCTCGCTGATCAAATCGGCTGAGGGCAATGAAGCGGTGCATCCTGCGCGTTATAAGCTCGACAGTTTGCGTCTGCTGGGTTCGGTGGGTGAGCCCATCAACCCCGCTGCCTGGGAGTGGTACCACAAGCACGTGGGCGGCGGTCGCTGCCCGATTGTTGACACCTTCTGGCAAACAGAAACCGGCGGTCACATGATCACGCCTTTGCCGGGTGCGACTCATCTGGTGCCCGGTTCGTGCACCTTGCCTTTCCCGGGCATTCATGCGGCCATCGTTGACGAGACTGGCAAGGATGTACCGAACGGGCAGGCCGGCATTCTGGTAGTGAAGAAACCCTGGCCGTCGATGATCCGCACCATCTGGGGCGACCCTGAGCGTTTCAAGAAAAGCTATTTCCCCGAAGACTTCAAAGGCAAATACTATCTGACCGGTGACGGCGCGATACGCGATGTGCAGACGGGCAATTTTACCATCACGGGACGTATTGACGATGTGTTGAATGTTTCCGGTCACCGCATGGGGACCATGGAAATCGAGTCGGCGCTGGTGAGTTGCACAGAGCTGGTGGCTGAAGCGGCGGTGGTCGGCCGTCCCGACGACACGACGGGTGAGGCGATTTGTGCGTTTGTGGTTTTGAAGCGTTCGCGCCCGACGGGCGACGAGGCCAAGCAGATCGCCAAGATTTTGCGCGACCATGTGGGTAAGGAGATCGGACCCGTCGCCAAACCCAAGGACATACGCTTCGGTGACAACCTGCCGAAAACGCGCTCTGGCAAGATCATGCGGCGTTTGCTGCGTTCGATTGCCAAGGGCGAGGCGATCACGCAAGACGTCTCCACTTTAGAGAACCCGGCGATATTGACGCAGTTGTCCGAGAGCGTTTGACATTCGTTTGTTCGAATTGACGAACTGACGAACGACTTGGCGTGAACACCTCCGTTGACTTGAAGACACGCTTTGGCCGGCCCATCCGGTGCGATTTTTTTCTGCGCATTCGCTCGAAAAAAACGCCCCCTCGGATCGGCCTGGTGTGATGTTTTGGCCTGCGTGGTCTTTTGCTTATCGTGACTGTCCGGTTCATCGATCTGCACAAATTTAGTCGTAGAAATCTCAATGAACAGCAGCAATGCAGTCGGGGTAAATCTGTGAACGGACAAACGACATGGCGGGCGGGCCGACGCGAACATTGGCGCGTAGCGGCAGTGAGCGGCGACCGTCCCGGCATGGCGTGAACACCACACACGGCGACACCGGCTTGACAGGCAAAAAAAGAGCAACCGGAGTTGCTCTTGGTGTTGAACAGAAGAAAGTTTATTTGAGGCCCAGAATCCAGGTCACCAGTTTCTTGGATTCAGCTTCATTCACCTGCGGATTGGTCGGCATGGGAATGGCTCCCCAGACGCCTCCTCCTCCTCCGCGCACCTTGGCGGCCAAGGTATTCACAGCGCTTTTGTCGCCGGCGTATTTTTTAGCCACATCCTTGAACGACGGTCCGACGACCTGTGTATTCACCGAATGACAGGCCAGACAATTTTTCGTGCCCGCGAGTTTTTCATCTGCGAAAGCCGGCTGACTCAGACACACGGCGGCAAGGATGGCAAACAACACTCGTTTCATTTTCAAATCCTTCAAGAAAATAATCAGAATAAATCAAGCACAGCACCCTTGCTGGCTGTACTGGCATTGTGTGCAAATTTGCTCAGCACACCGCGCGTGTAACGCGGGGCAGGCGCTTTCCACTGGGCGCGGCGCTGGGCAATTTCCGCGTCCGGGACGTTCAGTTGCAGCAGCAATTGACGCGCGTCGATGGTGATGCTGTCGTCCTCATGGATCAAGGCAATCGTGCCGCCGGCCGCCGCCTCGGGCGCGACGTGACCGACCACCATGCCCCAGGTCCCGCCGGAGAAACGGCCGTCAGTGATCAGGCCGACGCTTTGACCGAGCCCGGCGCCGATCAGCGCACTGGTCGGTGCCAGCATCTCTGGCATACCCGGGCCGCCTTTGGGACCGAGGTAACGCAGCACCATCACATCGCCCGGTATGATCTTGCCCTCAAGAATGGCTTTGAGCGCGGATTGCTCGTCGTCAAACACCCGGGCCGGGCCGGTGATCACCGGGTTTTTCAGGCCGCTGATTTTTGCCACTGCGCCCTCAGGCGAGAGATTGCCTTTGAGGATCGCCAGATGGCCCTCGGTGTATATGGGTTTGTCGATGGGGCGGATCACTTTCTGGTCAGAGCGCGGTGTATCCGGGATGTCAGCCAGGTTTTCCGCCACGGTTTTACCAGTGATGGTCATGCAGTCGCCGTGCAACAAACCGGCTTTGAGCAATACCTTCATCACCTGGGGAATGCCGCCAGCCTTGTGCAGGTCGACCGCCAGGTATTGACCGCTGGGTTTGAGGTCGCAAATCACCGGGACTTTTTTGCGCATGCGCTCAAAGTCATCGATGGTCCAGTCAACTTGCGCGGCATGCGTGATGGCCAGAAAATGCAACACGGCATTGGTGGAGCCACCTGTCGCCATGATCACGGTCACAGCGTTTTCAATGGCTTTCTTGGTGACGATATCGCGCGGCTTCAAATCCTTTTTGATAGCTTCGATCAGCACCTTGGCGGCCTGTTTGGCGGCCTTTTCGATTTCGCCGTGCGGGTTGGCCATGGTCGAAGAGTAGGGCAGCGACATGCCCAGTGCTTCAAACGAGGAAGACATGGTGTTGGCGGTGTACATGCCGCCGCAGGAACCGGTGCCGGGAATGGCGCGCATTTCGATCTCGCGCAAATCCGCATCGCTCAATTTGCCGGCGGCGTTTTCACCCACGGCTTCAAACACGCTGACGATGTTCAAGTCTTTGCCCTTGTAAGTACCGGGCAGTATGGTGCCGCCGTACACATAAATGGCCGGCACATTGGCACGCAGAATGCCCATCATGCCGCCGGGCATGTTCTTGTCGCAGCCGCCGACCACCAGCACACCGTCCATCCATTGGCCGCCGACACAGGTCTCAATGCAGTCGGAGATGACTTCGCGGCTGACCAGAGAATATTTCATGCCTTCGGTACCCATGGACATGCCGTCCGAAATGGTGGGAGTGCCGAAGATTTGCGAATTGCCGCCGGCTTCTTCAATGCCGGCTACCGCGGCGTCAGCCAGTTTTTGCAAACCGCTGTTGCAAGGCGTGATGGTGGAATGTCCGTTGGCCACGCCGACCATGGGCTTGACGAAATCCTTTTCCTGATAGCCCATGGCGTAATACATGGAGCGGTTAGGAGCGCGGGATTTGCCTTCGGTGATGTTGGCTGAACGGCGGTTGATTTTGATGGGAGAGGTGGCCATGTTATTCCAGTGGTGAAGACAGACAAGATGCAGAGTTTAGCCGCGTCAAACACGGTAAGCCGGCTGGTAATTTCGATTCTGCGAAGTGTCACTTGTTTGACGCACAATCTGAGCATGCTGATTCACCCGCAATTAGACCCTGTTGCCCTGTCTCTTGGCCCTGTATCCGTTCACTGGTACGGCATCTCTTACCTGGCGGCCTTTGTGTTGTTTGTCTTGTTGGCGCGTTGGCGACTTCAGCACGAGCCCTATGCCACCTTGGCCGGGCAAGGTCTGTGGTCACAGCAGGACATAGACGACTTGATGACCTATGGCGTGCTCGGCGTGGTGCTGGGCGGTCGTATCGGTTACTGTTTGTTTTACAAACCCGGCTATTACGCGGCACATCCGCTGGAGATTGCCTATATCTGGCAAGGCGGCATGAGTTTTCACGGCGGCATGCTCGGCGTCATCAGCGCCATGGCCCTGGCCGCCTGGCGTCGTCAACGTCCCTGGCTGGAAATCACGGATTTCATAGCGCCTTGCGTGCCTACGGGCCTGGCCGTAGGGCGGGTCGGCAATTTCATCAACGGCGAGTTGTGGGGCCGCCAGGCTTCTGTGGATTTGCCCTGGGCCATGGTGTTTCCGCAAAGCGGTGCTGCCATGCCGCGGCATCCGTCGCAGATTTACCAGTTCTTGCTCGAAGGCCTGCTGTTGTTTGCGATTTTGTGGTGGCTGGCGCGCAAACCGCGTCCCACCGGCTGGGTATCCGGGGCATTTTTGACCGGCTACGGATCACTGCGCTTTGTCGCCGAGTATTTCCGTGAGCCTGATGCGCATCTTGGTTTGTTGGCACTGGGCTTGTCCATGGGTCAGTGGCTGTGTGTGCCTATGGTGCTTGCAGGGCTGGGATTTATCGCCTGGTCCAAACGCAAATCCGCCGTTTGACAGGCCGCAGACAGACAGCGTGTTCTGCCGGCGCAAAGCCCTCTTCGTGAAAATCCGGACCTGAGAATGTTTTTTCTTTCACTACAGATATGAACCACAACCTTTACAGCGCTTTGCGCCAGGGCTTTCCTTCCGACTTGCAACAGATGGCGGTTGAGACCGACCAGGGCCTGGCCTACAGCTGGAGCGACCTCGAACGCGGCAGCGCCATGCTGGCTAATTGGATACACAGTTTGCAATTGCCAGCGGTTTCGCGCATTGCCGTGCAGGCAGAGAAATCGGTGGAAGTGCTGATGCTGTACCTGGCGTGTTTGCGCAGCGGCCATGTGTTTTTGCCTTTGAATCCGGCGTACCAGCACAATGAAATCGCTTACTTCATCGGCAATGCGGAGCCGGCGCTGGTGGTGTGCACACCGGCCAACTTCGGCTGGATCAGCAAAATTGCTTTTCAGGCTGGCACGCGGTATGTGGTGACGCTGGACGATCAACGCGGCGGCAGTCTGCTCGAGCGGGCCTCGCGCCACAGCGATGTGCACACGCCGGTAGTTTCAAAACCTGACGACCTAGCGGCCATCATTTACACCAGCGGCACCACCGGCCGCAGCAAGGGTGCGATGCTCAGCCACGCCAATCTGCTGAGCAACGTACGGGTATTGAAAGACTACTGGGGCTGGCAAAGCGACGATGTGCTGATTCACGCATTGCCGGTTTTTCATGTGCACGGCTTGTTCGTGGCTATCCACGGTGCCTTGCTTAACGGCAGCAAAATGCTGTGGCACAGCCGCTTCGATCCGCAGCGCGTGCTGGACGATATGCCGCGTGCCACGGTTTTGATGGGGGTTCCCACGTTTTACACACGTTTGCTGGCCTTGCCGGGTTTGAATGCACAGGTCTGCGCGCACGTGCGCTTGTTCATTTCGGGCTCAGCGCCCATGCTGGTCGACACTTTTGAGAGCTGGCAGCTGCGCACCGGCCACACCGTGCTGGAGCGTTACGGCATGAGCGAAACCGTTATGCTGACGTCCAACCCGTTCAAACCCGATGAACGTTTCGGCAGCGCCTGCGTGCGTATAGGCGGCAGCGTGGGTTTTCCGTTACCGGGTGTGAGTTTGCGCATCGTCGGCGACAACGGCGCGGTGCTTGATGCCGGTGAAGTCGGCAGCATTCAGGTCAAAGGGCCGAATGTGTTTGCCGGTTACTGGCGCATGCCGGAAAAAACCGCGCAGGAGTTCACCGCCGATGGTTTCTTCATGACCGGCGACATGGGCATGGTCGATGCGCAAGGCTATGTGCGCATCGTCGGGCGCAGCAAGGACCTGATCATCTGCGGCGGCTTGAATGTGTATCCGGCGGAAATTGAAGACGCATTGAATAACCTGCCCGGTGTGGCTGAGAGCGCGGTGGTCGGTGTGCCGCATGCGGATTTCGGCGAAACAGGCTTTGCGTTTGTGCTGGCCAGGCCCGGCGTTGAGTTGCAGTCGGATCAATTACTGGCTGCACTGAAAGCCAAACTGGCCAATTTCAAAGTGCCCAAACAATGCCAAGTCGTCAGCGACTTGCCGCGCAACTCCATGGGCAAGGTGCAGAAAAATCTGTTGCGCGAATTGGCCCTGAAATCGGGGTCAGAGAAATCGGGGTCAGATACCAATTAAATCCCGACAAAAAACCTGGGTGGTTTCAAGTCCGAAGTGCAACATTGGGTTGAGAGGGCTGAAGTATAGACTTCCAATAAGCTTGGAAGTCAAATGAGTCTTCAGGCAAGAAGAGTTCAGCCGGGCATTTCCAGCCCAGTGACTTTCTGGGGCGTGTATTCAAGCG
>SHXP01000051.1 GCA_009693225.1 Limnohabitans sp.
AACAGGCAAGGGCCAGCAGCCAGGCGCGGGCGCGGGAAAAACGGCTGCGCATACCCGCCAGGCAAAGCCAGAAACCGAGGGGAGCATAGCCCAGCAGATTGCTGTTGATATCAAACCAGGTGTTGTACTTGGGCCAGGGCGCAGTAACGAATGACCAGGGAGCGATATCCTGGTTGCGCCAGTCTTCAAACGGATAAAGGCTGGCATAGACAACCACCAGCACACAAAGCCAGGACAGCATCCAGGCCGTGGTACGACGTTTAGCCGCCATACGGCATCAAAAAGGCTTGACCACCACCAGCACCACCGCAGCCACCATCAACAGCACCGGGACCTCGTTGAACCAGCGGTACCAGACATGCGTGTGCGTGGCGGCACCGTATTCGAAATAACGCAAGTGTATGGCACACACATGGTGGTAGCCGATGGCAAACACCACAGCGACAAGCTTGAGCGTCATCCACAAAGAAGGCGGCATACCGCCTATGCCGTAAGCCAGCCACAACCACAGGCCCAGGGCCAGGGCAGGCCACATCAGCAAAGTCATGAAACGCATGAGCTTGCGCGCCATCAGCAACAAACGTTCGCGCTCAGCCGTGGAATCTGGCGGCACCATCGCGAGGTTGACAAAAATGCGCGGCAGGTAGAGCAGGCCGGCAAACCAGCTGGCGACGAATACGATATGAAAGGCTTTGACCCACAACATGGCTTGAGTTTAGTAGTAAGCGCAATGGCGCCGGCCGCCGGCCGGGGCAGGCACCGCTGCCGGCTGGGGTTTCACCCCAAAGACGCCTGCTCTCAATGCGGCACAATTTCCCCATGAACATACCTACCCAATTCCCTACCACTCGCTTGCGCCGTCTGCGCCGCGATGATTTCACCCGCCGCCTGGTGCGCGAAAAAGCCTTGAGCGTGAACGACCTGATTTACCCGGTGTTTGTGCTCGACGGCGAGAAAAAACGCGAAGCCGTCGCCTCCATGCCCGGCGTGGAGCGACTGAGCCTGGACCTGCTGTTACCGGTGGCCGAACAATGTGTCAAGCTGGGCATACCCGTCATGGCGCTGTTTCCTGTGATCGACCCCTCGCTGAAAACCCCGGACGGGCACGAAGCCACCAATGCCAAAGGCCTGGTGCCGCGCGTGGTGAAAAGTCTGAAACAGCATTTCCCCGGCCTGGGCGTGATGACCGATGTGGCCTTGGACCCGTTCACCAGCCATGGCCAGGATGGTTTGCTGGATGACAGCGGTTACATCATGAACGACCCGACCGTGGAAGTACTGGTACAGCAGGCGCTGGCCCAGGCCGACGCCGGGGTGGACATCGTGGCGCCCAGCGACATGATGGACGGGCGCATTGCCGCCATCCGCCAGGCGCTGGAAGCCCATGAACACATAAATACCCGCATCATGGCGTACAGCGCGAAATACGCGAGTTCGTTTTACGGACCTTTCCGCGATGCGGTGGGCTCGGCGGCGAATCTTGGCAAGAGCGACAAAAAGGTCTACCAGATGGATGCGGGCAACTCGGATGAGGCCTTGCGCGAAGTGGCCATGGACATTGCCGAAGGCGCTGACATGGTGATGGTCAAGCCCGGCATGCCGTACCTGGATATCGTGCGCCGCGTGAAAGACGAGTTCAGCATGCCTACCTTCGTCTACCAGGTATCAGGCGAGTACGCCATGCTCAAAGCCGCCGCGCAAAACGGCTGGCTGGACCATGACGGCGTGATGATGGAGAGCCTGCTGGCCTTCAAGCGCGCCGGTGCCGACGGCATATTGACTTATTTCGCCATCCAGGCGGCGGAAAAATTACGCCGGGAATGAGCCGACGCTTAAGTTTCAAACATCCAGGTGCCGGATGAAAAACCCCAGCGTTCGCTCCAGCGCCAGATCTGCCGCGTCGGCGTTGTAGCTGCCCCGGTGGTCGCAGTTAAAACCATGGTCTGCCTCGTAGACCTGCACATCCACCTGCGGCTGCGCGGCACGGAAAGCTTCCACTGTATCCATGGGTATCAGAGGATCATGGGCACCGAAATGCGCCAGGACCGGGCAAAGAGGTTTGGCGTTCAGTTCAGGCGCAAGAGTCATTCCGCCGCCGTAATAACAGACAGCCGCCTTGATACCGCTGAGTTGTGTGGCGACCCGCCAGGTCAGCAAACCGCCCCAGCAAAAACCGACCACGCCGACTTTGCCCTTGCTCGCCAGCGATGCATGCGCGATGGCCGCCTGCACGTCAGCCATCACGCCCGGGGCAGGCAGAGCCTCGGCCCGGCCTTTGAGTTCACGGCCGGCGGCCACATGCTCTGCACAATAGCCCAGGCTGACATTTTTTTGTAATCGCGAAAAAGTAGCCGGTGCAATGGCCAGAAAACCTGCCAGCGCATAACCATCGGCGATGGCACGGATATGCACATTGACGCCGAAAATTTCCTGCAAGACCACGATGGCGGCGCGCGGCGCTCTTTTCGGCTGCGCCACATAGGCGTCACAGCCAAAGCCGTCTACGGCTTTCAATTCAATCGCATATCCCATGGTTCTCCTTTCTGATCAAGCTGCCTGCAAGCGTTTTTGCAAAAAATCCAGACGGTCCTGGCCCCAGAAGAGTTCGCCCTCTACCACAAAGCTCGATGCACCGAACCCTCCAGCCTTCAAAGCTTCTTGCGTGTATGACTGGTACACCGTTTACACATCCGGCTGCTGACTCTTAGCCAGCCGCGCTGCGTTCAGGTCTTGCTCATGCAGTAACTCGGCCAGCACCGCCGGGTCAGCAATATGGCGTTCCTCGGCCCAGACCGCTGACAGCACCGCGCCGCACAACTGCATCGCAGCGTCGGTACCGTCATGCCGGTCAACCGCAATGATCAGGCGCGCCGCATCCTCACCGGCCACCGGAAAATATTTAGGATGCAGGTTCAGCGGCAGGTTCAAATGCCCGGCAAAGCGGCGCAACTCCACCAGCCGGTAGGCCTGGCGCTGCGGCGAACGCTGACCGACCGGCAAGCCGCCGGTGACGGGGAACACCTTCCCGCCCAGGTCCATGGGCTTGATACGCACCGTGGCGCCGGCAGCCGCTGCCATGGATGTGAGCCTGGCATGGCCGAAATAGGTCCACGGGCTTTGCGGGGCGAGAAAGTAATCAATGGTCAATGGCATAAGCGCTTTCAATCGTGTTATCTTTTTATAAACAGGCAGCCTGTGCCCGCGGCAAGCCGCATCCTACTATTTCGCACCCACCCACCGAACGGAGCTCACGTGAACGCATCTACCCCCACCACCCCATTGGTTTTGATCACCGGCGGCAGCCGCGGCATAGGCGCGGCATGCGCCTTGCTGGCAGCCAGGCAAGGCTGGTCGGTTGCCGTCAATTACACACAGGACGCAGCAGCAGCAGCGAATGTCGTGGCGCAGCTACAAGCCATGGGCGGGCGGGCGCAGGCATTTCAGGCCGATGTCGGCATCGAGGCGGACATTGTCCGTTTGTTCAATGAGGTGGACGCCGCAATGGGGCGCATCACCGGCCTCATCAATAACGCCGGCGTGGTCGACATGGCTGCGCGTGTCGAGGACATGTCCTGGGCGCGGCTGGAACGCATGATGCGCATCAACGTACTGGGCAGCTTTGCCTGTGCGGCGCAGGCGGTCAAACGCATGAGCACCCGCCACGGCGGCGCGGGCGGCAGCATTGTCAACCTGAGCAGCGCCGCCGCTTTGCTGGGCTCGCCCAACCAGTACGTGGATTACGCCGCCAGCAAGGCCGCCATCGATACCTTCACCATGGGACTGGCCAAGGAAGTGGCGACCGAGGGCATACGCGTCAACGGCGTGCGCCCGGGGCTGATCCTGACCGACATACACGCCAGCGGCGGCCAGCCGGACCGCGCCCACCAGCTTGCCAACCAGGTGCCGATGCAACGCCCGGGCACGGCTGAAGAAGTTGCCCAGGGCATTGTCTGGCTGCTGGGCGATTCCGCGTCGTATGTGACCGGCACCACCTTGAATATCGCCGGCGGACGGGCATGAGTGACATCAGCCTTTACTGGGAGGACCTGCACGCCGGCCAGGTCAGGGAGCTCGGAAGTATCACGCCGACGCGCGAAGAGATCATCGCTTTTGCCACACAGTTTGACCCGCAGCCGTTTCACCTGGACGAAGAAGCCGCCAAAGCCTCGGTGTTCGGCGGCTTGTGCGCCAGCGGCTGGCACACCTGCGCGATGGCGATGCGCCTGATGGTGACAAACTTTTTGTGCCATACCTTAAGCATGGGCTCGCCCGGTCTCGAAGGCATCAAATGGACCAAGCCGGTATTCCACGGCGTCACGCTGAGCTTGCGCACCACCGTGCTGGAAACCAAGCCCATGGGCAAACGCCCCGATATCGGCATGACACGCAATATGTGGGAAATGTTCAACTAGCATGGCGACAAGGTCTTGCACATGGAGGGTTGGGGCATGTTCAAGCAGCGCCGGTTGGCATTTCTGCTGTTTTATAAGTCACGCTTTGGCCGGCCCGTAACTGTGAAAAACGACGTCACGGCATAGGAAAGCCAATAATTCCAGATAATGAAACTTTGAAGAACGAGACAACCCCATGCCCACCCCCCACATCGGTCACTACATCAACGGCTCGTCTGCCGCCGGCCAAGGCAAGCGCTCACAGGCCGTGACCAACCCCGCCACCGGCGCTGTGACTGCCCATGTGGCTTTGGCCGACACGCATGATGTGGCCCAGGCCGTCGTCGCCGCGCAAGCCGCTTTTCCCGCATGGGCAGACGCGCCCACCCTGCGCCGCGCCCGTGTCATGCTCAAGTTTCTGGAGTTGTTGCACCAGCACAAAGACGCTTTAGCGCAAGCCATCACCGCCGAGCACGGCAAGGTATTTACCGATGCGCAAGGCGAAGTGGCGCGCGGCATCGACATCGTCGAATTCGCCACCGGTATCCCGCAATTGCTCAAAGGCGATTTCACGGATCAGGTGGCCACCGGCATTGACAACTGGACGCTGCGCCAGCCGCTGGGCGTGGTGGCCGGCATCACCCCTTTCAACTTCCCGGTCATGGTACCCATGTGGATGTTCCCGGTGGCCATCGCCTGCGGCAACACCTTTGTGCTCAAACCCAGCCCGATCGACCCGACACCGTCTTTGATGATGGCTGACCTGCTCAAGCAAGCCGGTTTGCCTGACGGTGTGTTCAACGTGGTGCAAGGTGACAAGGAGGCGGTCGATGCCTTGCTGGATCACCCGGATGTCAAAGCCGTCAGCTTTGTCGGCTCCACCCCGATTGCCAATTACATCTACGAAACCGGTGCCCGCCACGGCAAACGGGTGCAAGCGCTGGGTGGCGCGAAAAACCACATGGTGGTCATGCCCGATGCGGATCTGGACCAGTCACTCGACGCATTGACCGGCGCCGCCTACGGCTCTGCCGGCGAGCGTTGCATGGCGATCAGCGTGGCCGTGCTGGTCGGCGACGTGGCCGACAAGATCATGCCCAGGCTGATCGAGGGCACCCGCGCGTTGAAGGTGCTCAACGGCGAAAATCTGGCCGCCGAAATGGGGCCCATCGTCACCCAGCAGGCGCACGGGCGCATCAGCGGCTATATCGCGCAAGGCGTGAGCGAAGGCGCGCAACTGTTGGTCGACGGGCGTGGCTTCAAAGGCGCACAGGCCGGTGCCGGTTGCGAAAATGGTTTTTGGCTCGGCGGCACGCTGTTTGACCATGTCACCACAGACATGCGTATTTATAAGGAAGAGATTTTCGGCCCGGTGCTGGCTTGTGTGCGCGTGCCTGACTTTGCCACCGCCGTGCAAATCATCAATGACCACGAGTTCGGCAACGGCGTGTCATGCTTTACCCGCGACGGCAATGTGGCGCGCGAGTTTTCACGCCGCATACAAGTGGGCATGGTCGGCATCAACGTGCCGATTCCCGTGCCCATGGCCTGGCACGGTTTCGGCGGCTGGAAGCGTTCGCTGTTCGGCGACATGCATGCCTATGGCGAAGAAGGCGTGAGGTTCTACACCAAGCAAAAATCCATCATGCAGCGCTGGCCCGAGAGCACGCCCAAGGGCGCGGAGTTTGTTATGCCGACCTCCAAATGAGATGAACGACACCCACTTCGACTACATCATCATCGGCGCGGGCACCGCCGGTTGCCTGCTGGCCAACCGCTTGAGTGCTGACGCGTCCAAACGGGTGCTGCTGATCGAAGCCGGTCGCAAAGACGATTACCACTGGGTGCATATTCCGGTGGGCTATCTGTATTGCATAGGCAACCCGCGTACCGACTGGCTGTACCAGACCGAACCCGCCGACGGCCTGAACGGCCGTCGCCTGCGCTACCCGCGCGGCAAGGTGCTGGGCGGCTGCTCGAGCATCAACGGCATGATTTACATGCGCGGCCAGGCGCGTGACTACGACCAATGGGCTGCTGTCACCGGCGACCCGCGCTGGAACTGGCACAACATCCTGCCTTATTTCAAAATGCACGAAGACCATTACCTGGGTGCCGACGCTGTGCACGGCGCCAAAGGCACGCCCAGCGACGTGCTGCAACAAGGGCTAAGCGTCTACCACCAGACCTTGCGGCACCGCAACGCGGGCGGCGAATGGCGGATTGAAAAACAGCGGCTGCGCTGGGACGTGCTCGACGCATTTGCCCAGGCCGCGGTGCAAGCCGGTATTCCCGCCACCGACGATTTCAACCGGGGCACCAACGAAGGCGTCAGTTATTTCGAAGTGAACCAGAAAAGCGGCTGGCGCTGGAACACCGCCAAAGCGTTTTTAAGACCCGCTTGCTATGCCCGGCCCAATTTTGAAATGTGGACCGCCGCGCAAGTCGCCAAGCTGCAACTTAACACCTTGCCCGATGCCAGCATCAACTGTTCAGGTGTCGAGGTGTGGAACGGCAAAGAACGTGTGCAGGCCGTCGCGCGTCAATCGGTGGTCTTATGCGCCGGCGCCATCGGCACGCCACAGTTGCTGCAACTCTCGGGCATCGGCCCTGCATCGCTATTGCAACAACACGACATCCCCACGCTAGTGGACCTGCCGGGTGTGGGTGCTAATCTGCAAGACCATTTGCAAATCCGCGCTGTGTTCAAGGTCAAAGGCGTGAAGACTTTGAACACCATTGCCAACAGCTGGTGGGGCAAGGCCGCCATCGGCCTGGATTACCTGTTGCACCGCAGCGGCCCGATGAGCATGGCGCCGTCCCAACTCGGCGCGTTCACCCGCAGCGACCCGTCACAAGCCTGGCCGAACATCGAATACCACGTGCAACCGCTCAGCCTGGACGCATTCGGTGAACCGCTGCACAGCTTTCCTGCGTTCACCGCCAGCGTCTGCAACCTCAACCCCAGCAGCCGCGGCACGGTCAACATACAAAGTGCGGATTTCGCACAGGCCCCGCTAATCGCCCCAAATTATTTGTCGACCGGCGAAGACCGGCAGGTTGCCGCCGACTCCTTGCGCGTGACCCGGCGCATCGCCGCTCAGCCGGCGCTGGCCAAGTACCAGCCCGAGGAATGGAAACCGGGCACGCAGTTTCAAACTGACGATGAGCTCGCGCGTCTGGCCGGTGACATCGGCACCACGATTTTTCACCCGGTCGGCACGGCGCGCATGGGCCGGCTTGACGATCTGCTGACGGTGGTCGACAGTGAATTGCGCGTGCGTGACGGGCGCGGCGGCCTGGTGCGCGGCCTGCGCATCGCCGATGCCTCCGTGATGCCCAGCATTACCAGCGGCAACACCAACAGCCCGGTGCTGATGATTGCCGAACGCGCCGCAGAGTTGCTGGCGCTGGATGCGCTTGCCGCGGGTAACTCCTAGGCATATTCAAACGCAGTTGCGCCTACAGTTCAGTGACTCGCGGTCAAGCCTCTAAAGGTATGAACTGCAGAGGGTCAGAGGAGACAAAAAAAACATCCTCCACAAGGTGGATAGCTTCAACCGAAAAGCACCGCACGACGGTGCTTTTTTCGACTGCAAGAATGCTATGATGGACATTGTGCTGGTCTGCCTGATGTCGGCGCTGGCTGGCTTTGTAGACGCCGTGGTGGGCGGCGGCGGATTGGTTCTGGTGCCGGCCTTGTTCGCCTCCTACCCGGCAGTACATCCGGCCACCCTTCTGGGGACCAACAAATCGGCTTCGGTCTGGGGCACACTGTTCGCCGCCTGGCAATACAACCGGCGGGTGCAACTCGCCTGGGGCGCCTTGCTGCTGGCCAGTCTGACGGCATTTTGCGGCTCCTGGGGCGGCGCTTATGTACTGACGCTTTTATCGCCTCAGTATTTGCGCATGGCTTTGCCTGGTTTGTTGCTCGCGCTGCTGGCCTATACCCTGTGGAACAAACAACTCGGCCACACCCATGCGCCTCGCTATGCAGCGCGCAGGCAAGCGGTTTACATGGCTTTGATCGGTGGAGTCATCGGTTTTTACGACGGCTTTTTCGGCCCCGGCACTGGCAGTTTTCTGGTGTTTCTGCTGGTGCGTGTGCTGGGTTTTGATTTTTTGCAGGCCTCGGCGCACAGCAAGGTCATGAACCTGTGCAGCAACCTGGCGGCAGTCATCCTGCTGGCTTCACAAGGTCATGTCTGGTGGCAGGTCGGTATACCGCTGGCGCTGGCGAATGTGGCCGGCAGTCTGCTGGGCACGCGCATGGCGATGCGCCACGGCAGCGGTTTTGTGCGTTACCTCTTCATGCTGGTGGTCACCGCATTGGCCTTGAAAACAGCCCGGGACGCCTGGTTTTAACGCTCGTTGTCGTCTTCCAGCCCGGGTTCAGGCGGCGCGCTGCTGGGTTTGGGCGGCCAGGGTACGCTGGCCACAGGTCTACGCTTGCCCAGCGGTCTTGTCGCCTGACCAGTGCGCACCGCATCCAGATCCTCCTGCGACGGATACAGCCCGAGCAACACATAGTCAAACACCCGGCGCGCAATAGGTGCAGCACTTTGTGCACCGAAACCTGCGTTTTCCACCACCATGGCCAAGGCGACTTTCGGGTCTTCCGTCGGTGCAAATGCGATGAACAATCCGTGGTCACGCAAACGCTCATCAATCTTGCCGGCCACGTATTTTTCGTTTTGCTTGATGGTGAACACCTGCGCCGTGCCGGTCTTGCCGGCACTGGTGTACTCGGCCGGGATGAAGCTGCCGGCCGATGTGCCCTCCACGTTGACGCCGACCATGGCTTTGCGGATCACGTCCAGATCTTCCGCCTTGAAGCCGAGTGATTGCGGCCGGTCTTTGACCACCAACTGTTTTTGCTTTGTCTCTATGTCAACCACTTCGCGCACCAGGTGCGGGCGGTTGCGTATGCCGTTGTTGGCCAAAATCGACACGGCCTGTGCCAGTTGCAGCATGGTGAAACTGTTATAGCCCTGGCCTATGCCCAGCGAAATGGTTTCACCCGAGTACCAGCGTTGCTGTTCGGCGCGCTTGTAGGCGTTTTTCTTCCATTCCGTAGACGGCAGGATGCCGCGTGACTCGCCCTGTATGTCAATACCTGTCAGCTGTCCGAAGCCCAGCGGTTTCATTTGTTCATATATCAGGTCCACGCCCATGTCGCGCGCCAGCATGTAGTAATAGGTATCGCAGGACTGCACAATCGATTTGTACATATCGACCGAGCCGTGGCCGCCATCCTTGTCATCGCGGAAACGGTGGTTGCCGAACATGAAAAAGCCGGGGTCGTAAATGATTTGTGAGGCGTTGCGCTTGCCTGTGTTGAGTGCAGCCAGCGACATGAACGGTTTGTAGGTCGAGCCCGGCGGGTAGGTGCCGCGCAAGGCACGGTTGAGCAAAGGTTTATCCGGGGACTCATTGAGCTTTTGCCAGTTGTGCAGGTCGATGCCCTCAACAAACAAGTTGGGATCGAAGGTCGGCTTGCTGACAAAAGCCAGCACCTCGCCGTTGGCCGGGTCGATCGCCACCAGCGCACCGCGTCTGGCGCCATACATGTCTTCGACAAGTTGCTGCAATTTGATGTCGATCGACAGCACCACCGTATTGCCGGGTGTGGCCGGGCTGCTGCGCAAACGCCGCACCGCGTGTCCGCCGGCCGAGGTTTCCATTTCGTGAACGCCTGTGATGCCATGCAACTGGCGCTCATAGCTTTGCTCAACGCCCAGCTTGCCGATGTAATCCGTACCGCGGTAGTTGCCAACGTTTTCCTGTTCTTCGAGCTTTTCCTTTTCCGACTGGTTGATGCGCCCGATATAGCCGATGACGTGGCTGGCAAGTTCGCTGTACGGGTAGTTGCGAAACAGGCGGGCGCGGATTTCCACGCCGGGAAAACGGTAGCGTTGTGCTGCAAAGCGCGCCACCTCCTCCTCGCTCAAACGGGTGCGGATAGGCACCGATTCAAAGCTTTTGGATTCTTCGCGCAGCTTGCGAAACCGGCGTTTATCACGCCCCTGGATATCGATGAGTTCGGCGAGTTTTTCAATCACCTCGTCAAGCGGCTCGACCACCTTGGACGGGGTGATTTCCAGGGTATACGCAGAGTAATTGGTGGCCAGCACAATGCCATTGCGGTCCATGATGACGCCGCGGTTGGGCACGATGGGCACGATGGCGGTGCGGTTGCTTTCGGCCTGGGCGCTGAATTCCTGGTAGCGCCACAGCTGCAAATACACCAGCCGGATGCACAACAGCCCGAAAGCCACCAGCACCATAAGCGAGGCGACCATGACGCGCGCGCGGAAGCGTCGAAGATCGTATTCGACGTTGCGCAGCAGACTCATAAGGGGCGGTGTTTATCCGGGTCCGGGGCACGGCGCTGCGGGGCCAGCAGAATCAGCGTCACCAGCGGCCACATCATGGCCTGCAGCAAGGGCGGAATGATAAACGACCAGCCGGGGAACAACCCGCCGGCGGCAATGCGCACGCTCAATTCCAGCAGTTGCGCGGCCATGAACACCGGTAACACCTGCAAGGCCTGCGATGGCAGATCAAACCACAGAATGCGCCGGTGGATCATTGTGGCCAGATAGCCTTGCACGGTATAGGTGAGGGCGTGCTGCCCGAGCAGCGAGGTCTGGTGCACATCGATCAGCAAACCCAGCACAAAGGCCACGCCCACACCCACGCGCAGCGGCTGATGGATCGCCCAGAACACCAGCACCAGCGCCATCCAGTCGGGGGCCCAGGCGGCGTTGCCCAGCCAGATCATGCTTTGCAGCATGTCCAGCAACAAAGCAAAAACCATGGTGAACAGCATGAACACAGGTCTGACCGGCAACAACAGTTGCTGACCGCGCGGCATGATCATCATCTACCCCCCTTGACCGGTGGTTGCGGCAGCAGTGGCAATTCCTTGAAACCGGGCTGGGTCAGTTTCACCGGTTCGAGCACCATCACATGGCGTGCCCCTTGAACGCGTGCCAGCGGCTCGCACAAAATACGCGCGAACACCGAATCGGCGCGGCGCTCTATCTTTACCACCCGGGCCACAGGAATGCCCGGCGGGTAGACGCCGTCGACCCCGCTGGTGGTCAACATATCGCCTTCTTCGATATCCGCATT